>NZ_DASUBE010000097.1:0-40077 GCF_035763405.1 Edaphobacter sp. | reverse complement strand
CTCGGATGCTACGTTCCAGTACGGGCCGGGCGAGCCCCACTGCTACACGGGCGGCCCTTCGGAGTACACGATGCAGGTGAACTCGGCGACGTGGGCGCAGCGGGTGCTGCCGCTGATGACTGAGCACATGCTGAAGACTGCGCCGCCGGGAGCGGATACGACGAGCTGGCGGTACTGATGGAGGGGGTACCCCCTCCCCCCTACATTTTGCGCAAAGTCCTTTGAACAAAGGACTTAGGTTCGGACTTGTTTTGCAAAGTATTCATTCTGCGACGGTTGCACGCAAAGTATTCTTAATGAAAGGCTTACGTGCAAAAACCCCAGAGGCGCCCGGGGGGCTTTTTCGGGCTCTGTATTTATTTTACGTGGACGGGGAAAACTAAACCGCCAGATTCGCGGGAGCGATTTTCTGTTTGCTTTGTTTGGGTTGGAGTGGATTTGAGCGAGGCGGGGGCTTGACAACGCTGTGGAATGGAAATGCAAAGGGTGGGTGACTGGCTGTGGTGATCCCCACCCTTCGCGATGAAGCTGCGAAGGATGGGCACCCGAGCGTTGGTGCGGCGCGGGAAAGCAGATTCCTTCCCCTTCGGCTTCGCTCAGGGTACGGAATGGAAATGCTTACGGCTGCGGAATGGAAATGCAAAAAGCGGGCGACTGGAGTGTTGGGATTTTCGCAGGGCTGAAGAGGATGCCGAAAAAGTCATTGGCGAAGAGGAGAGTGTACCTCAGCGGCTAAAGCCGTGCCCTTAAGCAAAACGGACTTTTTCAGCACTCTCTGAAGCGCTGCGCTCACACCGAAGAGCACAAAGCGTGCCCGCACCTACCCTGCCACCTCCGCCAATGCGTCGTCTCGCGGATAATCTATTTGTAGGCGCATGGAATCCTTTTTCGTCCGATTCAAGAATGTTCTGGTGCTGGTCGCGGTGCTGCTGGTGCAGACGATCGCGCTTGCGGTGCAGGTGCGCCGTCCGGTCGAGTCGGGCGCGCCGGATGCATCGCAGGTGCGGCTGATTCGTCTGTGGGTGGTCTCGGCGGTGACGCCCATCGAGCGCCTGGTTCACGCGGTTGGCTACAACGTGCGCTACGGCTGGTCGAACTATATCGACCTGCGGCATACGAAGCAGCAGAATGCCAATCTGGAGAAGCAGATTGCGCAACTGAGGATGGAGCAGGCTGCGCTTGCCGAGGACGCGATGCAGGGCCACCGGTTGCAGGCGCTGCTCGACTTCAAGGAGCATTACATCTCGAGCACGGTCGCGGCACAGGTGGTGGGCACCAGCGGCAGTGACCTTTCGCACGTCATCTACATCGATAAAGGCTCCGACGACGGGCTGAAGCCGGACATGGCGGTGATTACGCCGGACGGCATCGTCGGCAAGACGCGCGATGTCTTCGGGCATACTTCGCAGGTGCTGCTGATCAGCGACCAGACCTCGGGCGCGGGGGTCATTCTGGAGACGACGCGGGTTAGCGCGATTGTGCATGGAAGCTCGACCGGGCGGCTGGAGATTACGAACCTGACGCAGGACGACCGCATCAAGCCGGGGGAAAAGGTGATCTCTTCGGGCGGCGACCAGATCTTCCCGCGTGGGCTGCCGGTGGGAACGATTGCGTCGGTCGCTCCGGACCCGAACAATCCTCCGTACACGATGATTCAACTGACGCCTGCGGCGAATCTGACGCGCCTGGAAGAGGTGCTGATCATTACCGGGACGCAGACGACCCTGCCTGCTCAGGCACAGAAAGACCTGGCGGCTGGAGCCGCGACTGCCAAGGCTCAGGAAGCAGCTAAAGCAGCGGCAGCGGCTGCCGCACAGTCCGCAGCCGAAGCAGCGGCAAGCTCCGCCGCGCAGATTGTGGCCGAGCGGCTGCCCAGTCTCCATGACGCGAACGCTCCTGTAGCGGCAGATGGTGCCAAGCCCGCGCCGCCGGGGCCGCCCGGAGGAATCGTGCCCAAGCCTCTACAGGCGATCCATCCCGACCGCTTCACGCCCGGCGCCACGCCTCCGGCCGCCGACCTGACGCCCGGAGCGCGGACGACTGTGATTGAAACCCCGCCAGCGCCTGCGGGGAACACTCCGCCAAAGACGGACACTCCGAAGAGCGAGCCGAACCCGAACTAACTTATGGCCATACGCAGCTACACGTCCCGCCGGGAACTCGAGCAGCACAGCTTTCCGCCAGCCGTCACGATTCTTGTGCCGCTGGTGGCCATCCTGTTGCAGGCTCTTTTGCCGCGTCCGTTTCCGCGCCTGGGCGTGCTGGAGCTTCCGCTGATTGTGGTGGTCTTCTTTGCTGTTTCGCGGCGCAACCCGGTGGCGGGTACGCTGATTGGCGCGGTGATTGGGCTGCTCGAGGACGCGCTGACCTCGAACCCGATTGGCGTCAACGGCATGGCCAAGTCGGTGATTGGCTATATTGCCGCCAGCATCAGCCTGCAGATTGACGTGGACAACATCACCACGCGGTTTCTGATCAACTTTGCGTTTTATCTGCTGAACGGGGCGCTATTGTTTCTGGTCAACCGCCGCCTGCTCGGCATCTCGGACTTTCACATGGAGTGGGGACACCAGGTGCTGTATGCCGTCATTAATGCTGTGATTGCTGTGCCCATCTTCTTTCTGCTGGATCGGGCAAAGCGCCGCGACTAGCCCATCGCGGTCGTCTAACCATCGGGCCTACACTGGAAATCAGCATGGAACAGGCAAGTCATCCCGATCTGGACAGCCTTGGCCCTCACGGCAAGGAAGAGAAGCTGCCTGCCAGCAAACTGACGGCGGCGCAGTATCTGGTGGCGCTGATTCTGGTCATTCTGGTGACAGGGCTGTGGCGTTTGCAGGTGCTGGGCGCGAGCAACTTCCGCGCGCTGGCGCAGGCCAACCGGATTCGCAATGTGCCGATTCTTGCTCCGCGCGGACGACTGTTTGATCGTGACGGGCGGCTGATTGTCGATAACTATCCCTCGGTCTCCTGCTTTCTGCTGCGCGAGCAGGTGAAGGACCTCGACGCTGACCTGCCGCTGATCGCGCGCGGGCTGCACATTCCAGTTGAGCAGATACAGGCCACGCTCCGCCGCTATCAGGGCACGGCGAGGTATCAGCCGATTCCGCTGAAAGAGGACATTACGCCGGACGAGCAGGCGTTCATTGCCGCGCACCGCGACGAGCTGCCCGAGCTGGAGACGCTGGACGAGCAGCGGCGGCTGTACCCGAGCGACGGCTTTCTGGCGCACGTGATTGGCTACGTCGGCGAGGTCTCGGAGCAGATGCTCAATGATCCGCGCTATGCGTTCTACTCGCCGGGCGATGTCGTGGGGCGCTCTGGGCTGGAGGAGACTTACGACGCGCTTCTGCGCGGCACGGACGGCAGCCGCGAGATTGTTGTCAACAGTCATGGCAAGGAGATTGGCCACCTGGGGACGATTCCGGCTGTTCCGGGCAAGGACCTGAAGCTGACCATCGATCTCGATGTGCAGATGGCGGCGGAGAAGGCGATGGAGGACAAGACCGGTGCGATTGTTGCGCTGGACCCGCACACGGGCGAGGTGCTGGCGATGGTCTCGCGCCCGACGTTCGACCCCAATCAGTTTGCCGTGCGGTTGACGAAGAGCTACTGGGACCAGATCGTCAACAATCCTGACCATCCGCTGCTGAACAAGGCCATTCAGGCGCAGCTTGCGCCGGGCAGCACGTTCAAGACGATTATGACGCTGGCTGGGTTGCAGGAGGGCGTTGCGCAGGCCATGCACGTCTTCTGCGCCGGCGGGGCCACGTTCTATGGACACTTCTACGCCTGCGACACCCACCACGGCTTGCTCGATATTGAGAAGGCGCTGCCGGAGTCGTGCGATACGTTCTTCTATACGCTGGCGAACCGGCTGGGCATCGACACGATTGCGAAGTACGGCACGGAGGTCGGGCTGGGCGAGCCGACGGGGATCGACCTGCCGGATGAGGCTTCGGGCACGATGCCTTCGACGGCGTGGAAGCTGAAGACACAGCATGCGCCGTGGTATGCGGGCGAGACGATTTCGGTGGGGATTGGGCAGGGAGCGGTGACGGTGACGCCGATTCAGCTTGCGCGCGCGTATGCGGGCATCGCGTCCGGCGGGGTGTTTCATCGGCCGCATCTGGTGTTTCCGAGCGAGGTGCCTGCGCAGGAGCTGGAGGCTGTGCATGAGACGTTCAATGGCTCCGGCGAGAAGACGATCCAGATGAGCACGCAGAATTGGGAGATCATCACGGATGCGCTGGCCCAGACGACACTGATGGGCACGGCGGCTGCCTCGCATCTGGAGGGCATCGACTTTGCCGGCAAGACGGGCACGGCGCAGGTGATGAGTCACGCGGCGCTGGCGCGTTCCGGGGGCGGGCATAAGACGGTGCCGAATGCGTGGTTCGTTGGGTTGGCTCCGCGTCGCAACCCGGACATCGTGGTGGTGGTGCTGTGGCAGAACGGCAACTGGGGCGCGAACTCGGCCAAACTGGCGGCGCGAGTGATCGAAGCCTACGTCAACAAGCAGCGCAAGCAGGCCAATAATGTGGTGACGCCTCCGCCTGCTCCCGCGCCGGAGACGACCTCCGCGCCCGCGCCTCCACCTGCGAAGGCTCCTGAAAAGATGCCGACCGCGGAGTAGAGACGTTTTGATTGAGTCCGCAGCGACAGCCTCAGGGGCGGAGCCATTTTCCAGTTTGGTGCCCCCAAAGCGAAACGCAGATTCTCTTCGGGAATGACAACAAAAAGGGTGGCTACTTGGAGGCCTGTGTCAGGGCGAAGTCGCCGATGCCCGGCAGCTTGAACCAGTTGCCTTTGTAGGCTTGCAGGACGGTATAGATCCAGATCGCCAGAAACGCGAGGGCGACGAAGGGCAGCATGATCCAGCCGATGACCGGGATCACCCCGAGGATTGTTTCGACGATGATTGCGGCGACGCCGAGGCAGATGCTCTGGAACGAGTGGAAGCGGACAAAGGGGATCTTGTTGTACGGCTCCATCACCAGGAAGATGATGGCCGGGATGATGGTGATGTAGGCAATGGCCGCAGCCGCGTTCTGCGAGAGACCGCCGGCGGGAGCAGCCCCGGTGGGATTCGTCCCTTGAGTTGAGTTGTATTCCATCGTTGCTTCTCCTTTTGAGGTGTGTTCACACGTGAGGTCATAAGCAAGTACGGGCCCGAATAAACATCGCTCAGCAGCGCCATCTGGAATAACACGGATTTTCTACCCCCTACTTCCTACAGGAATGGGGCGGAACGGTCAAGGAAAGAATGCATCTGGTAAATGGCTGCGCTTCTGCTCTTTGTTCGGAACCGTCTAAACTAGCCACATCCATGCCTCGGCTCACCTCCTACCGCGACTTCGACTGGGTCCTTCTGGGCTTTGTGGCTCTGCTGTCCATCGTCTCCGTGCTGGAGATTAAGTCGGCTACGCTGCACACCAAGTTTCATGGCTTCGACCACAAGCAGATTGGGTTTCTGGCGGTGGGCGTGGTGCTGATGTTTCTGATCTCCGCCATCGACTATCACCGGCTGGTTGATATTGCGCACTGGGCGTATGGCATCGGCATTCTGGCGCTGGTTGCGGTGCTCGCCGTCGGCACCAAGGTGATGGGCGGCAGACGGTGGATCAATCTGGGCGGCGGTGTTCACTTTCAGCCATCGGAGTGGGTGAAACTGATTCTTATCCTGATGGTGGCGCGCTATTTCTGGGGACGCACCGGCAAGGGGCTGAGCTGGGCCGACATCGGCAAGGCCTGCGCGCTGGTTGGCATCCCCATGCTGCTGGTGTTGAAGCAGCCGGACCTTGGCACGGCGCTGACGTATCTGCCGATTCTGCTCTGCGGGCTGTTTCTGGGCGGCATTCGCTTCAAACAGACGGCGCTGATTGTGCTGGGTCTGGTGCTGGTCGCAGGCGTTGCCTACAAGAGCGGCAAGCACCTGAAGCCCTATCAGCAGGCGCGCATCAACGCATTCCTCAACCCCGACACGGACCCGCGCGGGTCCGGCTATCAGATCCGGCAGTCGCTGATCGCGGTGGGCTCAGGCGGCATCTGGGGCAAGGGCGCGAACAAAGGCACGCAGACGCAGGGTGATTTTCTGCCCATTCCGTACACCGACTTCATCTTCGCAGCCTTCTGTGAGGAGCACGGCTTCGCGGGCGCTATTGGTGTGCTGCTGCTGTACTTCCTTGTTCTGATGCGATTGATTCAAAATGCCCAGACCGCCTCGGATATACCGGGCACGTTTATTGTGATGGGGGTCGTCGCCGTCATCCTGTTTCAGATCGCGGTCAATATCGGCATGGTAATTGGCCTGATGCCGGTGACGGGGATTCCGCTGCCGCTGATGAGCTATGGCGGCTCATCGATTTTGTTCACCTTCCTGGCGTTGGGGATTGTGATGAACATTCGGATGAGACGTTTTGTGAATTAGCCGCACTCCTGAAAGACCTGCATTCCTGCCGGCTGGTCAGGAATGCAGGTCCGTTGTGCGTGAATCGCTTATCGATAGGGATGGATCGCTTCATCTACTCGATGAATTTACCGATGAGCTTACGACGAAAAGCGCCAGCAAACCCCAGAAGGCCAGTGCCCAGAAGAAACAGGCTTGCCGGTTCGGGTGTGGTGCCGATGCCGAGGCCGCCCGGGGGCGATAGCAGTGTTGCGACTGCCTGGTTGTCCGACTCGAATTGCCCGCTTGAGGTGTCCTGATCGAACACAATTTTGTTGAAGGTCCCGGTCGGGTCGTAGAAGTTCAGGTAAGCGAACTGTTCTGCTGTATCAAGGCCATTGTTGGGGTTGCCGCAGTAGGGATTGGCCGTGGTGGAGCAGCTCCCTACCAGACCGACGAAGTTGGATGGCGCAAATGCAAATACCAGGTTCTTTCCATCGTAGAAGTTGATGTTGTTGCCCGCGTCAAGCGCCGAAAACCAAAGTCCGAAGTAGTTGACGGACTGGCTGAGCGAGAGGGTATATGAGGAATGGGTGCCGGAGGTCGAGATGAAGTTCGTTCCGTTTGCTCCTCCGAAAGCATTGGCCGGCAGAATTGCAAAGTTGCCGGTGTAGGTCCCGGTGACGGAGCTGCCATTGAAGTGGGTGGTGAGAGTTCCGCTTGACGGCGTTACGGTGTCGAAGTTCTCGTAATAGGTGGTAATGCCGGTTGGCGCCTGAACTCCGGGTGCCAGCGACGTGATGGCCAGGGTATCGGCATGTGCGCCCTGTACGTTGGCGGCCAGCAGAAATATGCCGCCCAGTGCTGCCAGATGCATGAGTTTGTTCCAATGGGTGAAGTTCATTTGGGTGACTCCTTTGGTGCAGGATTTTTGAGTGCATAAGCAGATCAGTCGTTTCGGCGTCGCCGGACACAAAGACAGGTTCGGCTTCGGCGCGCACCGAACGCGCCCGGAAAACCAGGCAAAGTTGTGTTTTGGGAAAAGACCTGCTGCCGGTTCTGCAACGACGATTCCGTGTGATCGCGTATCCGTGCCAGTCCGGGCAGCTACGAATCAGCCTTCAAGGGCAACGATTGAAAGTTCAAATTCGTCTGTGATCGCTCTCCGTTTCTTCCGATTGCTAGATGCGTCGAATGCGGGAACGTTCTGGTTCAAAGTGAGCTGCGCCTTGAGTTAGCGCAGACGCTTGCATGTCGGTTCCTATGATTGGAGCGTCGGATGGCCGAAAACGTCGTCTAGCCCGGGCCAGTTGCTTTTGAACCGGCGAACAGTTTTTTGACCGGCAGAGCATTTCCAGTCTGCGCGCTACTGTTCTCAAGGGCTTAGCACCGCGGGCTTCTGGAAACCACCTAGGCACTGGCCCTGGCAGCGCATTTAGTGCAATACTGTTAACAACGTCAGAACGGCTGTAGATGCCGGTCTGCGTTCCATTCCGCTGTCTTCGGCGCAAGGTCGCCAATGAGCGGACAAAAGATTTTCAGATAAATGAAGGCCGGCCAGACGAGAGACCCATCGATCCGTTGGCCGGACAGGTTCAGAGGGAAATGATTGCATCCGGATGGCAAACGGCCCCGCCTCAAGTGGTTGATGATGAGGTTGTTGTGGTCACCAAATCCGCCTGCCCGCGATCCCTGGAAGCACGATTGCACGTCCCCGGTTCCCCGAGTACCGCCATGTCCGCGCAGATTCTGAGAGCGGTCAAGGCTGAAGCGTTTTCACTACGCCTCGCTTCGGGCATCGTCCACGCAGCTTCCCTGTCTCGCATCCGATTCTCGACCCTGTCCGCCACGGTGAGCACGGCTTAGCTTCGCTAAGTCGGCTCCCGATTGTTCTCTCGCTCGTCTGCCGCTCGCGCCCCAAGGGGCCGGGCAGAAAGAGCAGAGCACATGTCGAAAGAAATTTACATCTCCAGCACCCCGCACGAGACCCGTCTCGCCATCGTCGAGGACGAAGGCCTCGCGGAGATTTATTACGAGCGCGAGAACGAGTACACGCTTGCGGGTTCCATCTATAACGGGAAAGTAACGCGCGTGCTGCCCGGAATGCAGTCCAGCTTTGTAGACATCGGGCTTGAGCGCGACGCCTTCCTCTACATCACCGACTTTATGGAAGAGGCCGGCGATTCCGCCGACTTCGACACCAATGGCGACAGCCATCGTCAGCGTGGCGAGGGACGCCGCACGGAAGGCGACGATGCCGAACGTCGTGGTCGTGGCCGTCGCGACCGTGGAGGCCGCAGCCGCGATCGCCAGGGTTATGAAGCCGCGCCGCCTGCGGCTGAAGATACGGAAGCTCCGCACGTTGAAGCCGTGGACGAGGGCCATGCCGAGCCGGAGCGTTCTGAAGCGGAGCCTGTCGGCGAAGGAGCACCGGGGGCCGACGGAGGCCGTCGCTGGCGTGGTCGTCGTGGACGCCGTCGTGGACGCGGTCCGGCTCAGCGCGAAGCTGCTCCGCAGCATGGGGCGGCGGATGAGTCCGAGGACGGCTACGCCGTCGAGGAGGCAGGCGACGCTCACGAGGTCCACGAGGTTCACGAAACTCACGGAACTCACGAAGACACCTTCGATCTTGAAGCTGCGACTGTTGCTCCTGTTGAAGAGTCCGCTGGCTATCCCCAGGAGAACTCGGGCGGCCGCGAGCGCGATGATCGCAACTCCCGACGTGGTCGTGGAGACCGTGGTTCCCGCGACCGCGGACGCAACCATGACCGCGATCAGCGCCAGCCTCGCGTGCCGCGGGGGTTTGAGCCGCGTGCTTCGTACTACAGTGTGGAGAACTCCGGACACGAAGAGGCGGCCTTCGACGGACCGGTGCCGGAGCCGATTCTGCTGCCGGGCGAGTCGCTCTCGAAGTACCGCAAGCCCGGTGACGAACCGGCAGCCGCGGCGCCCAAGACCGCTGAGCCAAGCATCATCCTCCCAGCTACGCCCAGCTTTGCCATCCCCGCAGGGTGGGACGGCGGCGCCGTACTGCCGGGTGAGACGCTCTCGCGGCATCGCCGTTCGGAATCGAGGCAGGAACAGCGCGCAGCGCAGCCGAAACCGATGCCCGCAGCGGCCTTGCCCGAGACTGAGTATGAGCCGACCGAGGCGTCGGCCTCCTATCGCGTCGATCCCGTCGCGCCCAGTGAGTTCCGTCAGAGCGCGCCGGTTGTCGAGGCTCCCGAGGCTGTGGAGGCTGCTGAAGAATCGTGGCAGCCGCGCACGACCGAGTTCGAGAAATTTGATTGGCAGACAGGCCCTGCCTCTTCTGCTGTCACCGAAGAAGCTGCTCCGCAGCATGAACTGACGGCCATCCATGCCACCGGCGAGATGATGACCGAGCCTCCGGCCGCTGCGTTTGTTGCAGAAGAGACTGCTGCTGCTGCCGAGCCCATCCGGCATGAGACGGCTGTTGCGCAGCCTGCGGAAATGGTTGAGGAGCATCCACGCTTCGCCCCCGGCCACGGTGAACTCGCCGAAGAGGCTGCGGACGAAGAGGACTTTGCCACGACGCTGCACGCCTCGTCCATTGAAGAGATGGATGACCTCGATGAGGAAGAGACGCTCGAAGGTGCGGCCGACCTGGGCACCATGCTGCGGGAGATGTCGATTGACGAGATTACCCGCACCAATGGCGAAGACGAGGAGGACGATCTCGAAGAAGAAGACGCCGCTCACGACTTCACATTTGAAGGTGAAGATGAGTCAGACGCAGTTGCCGCGGAAGAGACCGAAGAGGACGGCCTTGAAGATGAATTTGCCGCCGACGGCGAGGCTGCTCATGCCGACGGCCACGAATCTTCCCACGATGGAGACACAGCCCCACGCCACTCGCGTGACAGCGAGCGCCGCGATGGACGTCCGGGCCGCCGCGATGGACGCCGTGACGGTCGCCGCGGAGACCGTGGCCGCCATGACCGTCATGACCGCCCCCGCCACTCCGGCGACCGCCGCGACCACAGAGGCCGCGCCTCCGTGCAGGCCACTGACCTGCCAGCTATCAGCGAACTGCTCAAGCCTGGGCAGGAGGTGCTTGTCCAGATTGCCAAGGAGCCTATCGCCAAGAAGGGCGCGCGCATTACGTCGCACATCGCGCTGCCGGGCCGGTTCCTGGTCTTCATGCCGACGGTGAACCACACCGGTGTCTCGCGCAAGATCGACTCGGACGGCGAGCGCCGCAGGCTGAAGGAGATTCTGCTGAGCGAAAAGGGCGATGCGTCGGGCGGCTTCATCGTTCGCACGGCGGCCGAGGGCGCGAGCGAAGAGGAGCTGCGCTCGGACCTTCGTTTCCTGCTCAACCTTTGGGCCGACATCAAGCAGCGCTCGGAGTCCTCGAAGTCGCCCGCACTGATCTATCACGACCTGAATCTGGTTGAGCGGATTCTGCGCGATCAGGTGACGGACAACTTCTCCGCCATCTGGGTCGATTCGGAGGCCGACTACGAGCGCATTCTGCGCTTCCTGCAGCGGTTCCAACCGTCGCTGATCCGCCGCGTCAAGCTCTACACCAAAGAGACGCCGCTGTTCGAACAGTTCGGTATCACGGAAGAGATCAACAAGGCGCTGCGCTCGAAGGTCTGGCTCAAGTCGGGCGGCTCGATCGTCATCAACCAGACCGAGGCGCTGGTCGCCATCGACATCAACACGGGCAAGTACGTGGGCAAGACGGCGCGGCTTGAAGACACCATCGTCAAGACGAACCTCGATGCGATTCCGGAGATCGTGCGGCAGATTCGGCTGCGCGACCTGGGCGGCATCATCATCATCGACTTCATCGATATGGACGAGCGGAAGAACCGCAACCGCGTGATGGCTGCGCTTGAAGAAGAGCTGAAGAACGACCGCGCACCCTCGAAGGTGCTCCAGTTTAATGACTTCGGCCTGGTCGCCATCACCCGCAAGCGCGTCAAGCAATCGCTGGAGCGCACGCTTTCGACGACGTGCGGTGTCTGCCAGGGAACCGGCATGACGAAGTCGCCCATCACGGTCTGCAACGACATCTACATCGAGATGCGCAAGATGCAGCGCCACCTTGACCGCGGCGACGTGATGCTGCGGGTGAACCCCGAGGTCGTCAAGCAGCTCAAGGCGCCGGGCACGAAGTGGCTCCAGGAGATGGAAGACATGGTCGGCAAGACCATCCTCGTCAAATCGGACCCCAGTTTGCACCCGGAGCAGTTCGACATCCATTAAGGCAAAGGGTCTGACACTGATTTACATCGACAAACGCCGACTTTAAAGAGCGACCACGGATAAACGCGGATGGCGCGGATAAGACAAAGACCAATCCGTGTTCATCCGTGTTTATCCGCGGTCGTTATTCAACGTTCTTAAAATCGGTGTGCATCGGTGTAAATCAGTGTCAGGACTTTTGCAAATAGCGTCTATCATTGAACTTCCGGTCATCCTTAACGACTTTTTAAGCGTCTTACACAACAAGATTCGAACTGCCGGGTTTATGGAGTCGAAGCAACGCGATAGAACCTGCGCACGAATAAGGGAGCACATCGAGATGCACATGACGATCAACATGAATCGCCTGTCCGCCGTTCTTGCCACCACTGCCGCTCTGGCCTTCCTTGCCGCAACGCCTGCCGCGATGCAGGGCCAAGAGACATCCGGCGCGGCCCAGCCGCTCGCACCCATCAGCCTGAAGTCCACGCTCATCGCGCCGCTCGACATGTCCTCATCCAGTTCCAATGCGGACGACCTGAACTATCTATCGAATGTCGGTGCGGTCGAAACCGCGAAGGCCGAGGGGTTCAGCTTCGGTGCGCGTGAGGGCCAGCCGCCGCCGCGCCGTCGCTATGGACGGCCCAACTACTCCGACAGTCATACCAACGCGGACGGCTCGGCCAAGTACAGCTTCTTTGCCGGCGGCGGATTCACCGTTCCGGTCTCGAAGACTCATGCCTACGCTACGCCGGGCTGGAAGATTCAAGCCGGCGGCGGCCGCAACTTCAACCAGGCGGTCGGCGTCATGGTCGAGTTCGACTACGACAAGTTCGGGATGCAGAAGAGCACGCTCACCAACCAGATCAATCTTTACAACAACCTTTGCATACAAAACTCGGGGCAGAGCTGCCTTGATCAACTCGGCGGCAATATCCACGACTGGTCGTTTTCGCTCAATCCGGTGGTTAACTTCTATGCTTCGGATACAGTAGGCGCGTATGTTACCGGCGGTCCCGGCTTTTATCACAAGTACACGCAGTTCACTACGCCTGCCATTGGCACCTACTGCGATCCGTACTATGGCTGCTACCAATATCAGGCGAATCAGCCCGTCGATTGGTACACCAGCAACGCCTTCGGCCTGAACATCGGCGCGGGCTTGACGTACAAGCTCTCGCGTTGGGCCAATCAGCGGTTCTATATGGAGGCACGCTACGTCTGGACCGACAATAAGCAGCGGCCATACGACGTGAGCGGCACTACGAACTACTTCAACGCCTTTCCCCAGGCAAGCGAGCGCACGACCTGGATTCCTGTGACCTTCGGTATTCGCTTCTAACGGCAGACGTTTGGAAAGGAAGGGCCTGAGTCGCACACCGCGACTCAGGCCCTTCGCTTTGCTGTTGAACGCTATCGCAGATGAACGGTGAATCCGGCGCACACGCCAGCGATGGTGACGATGCTTATCACGATCTGATGCCCGAGTCCGCGCTGCGCCATCTCCCATGTATTGCTCCACAGAATGACCAGCAGGACGAAGATGAGTGCCACGGCAACGAACCACGGGTGAGTCGTCAGAACTGCAACCCAGGCCGATGCGTAACTGCCCACAGTCACGCAGAGGAGCCAGATGAATTCCTGTAGAAAGCGGTAGCGCGGCTTCAGCAGATGATCCTTCACCACAAATGCGGGTGCGGCTTTGGTGATGCCGAAGGTGGCCAGCATCAGCAGCCCGACCGCCACCGTATATCCCAGGGCCAGAGCAAACAGAATAAACGTGCCGTTAATCATTGACGTGCCCTCGTGCGGTCGCGGCTAAATCCCCAGCGGGTATGGTTTTTCGTGGATTGCCTGCCCGGCGGTGCCGCCACGTTCGAACCGGCCCTGGAGGAGACTCAGCAATCCTGTGTACCAGTACCCGTACACAAACAGCAACAGAAAAGGCACCGTGAAGTAGTTTTCTGTTGAGACGGCGTACCAGACTGTCCATGCAAAGAAACAGCCGATGGCCAGCTCGATCCACGGCACAATTCCCAGGCGCTTGCGGTAGACCTTCGCCTTCGATTTTTCGCCCTTCTCCTTGACGCGATACTTGGGAGTACGGGCGAACGCACTCTTGATGCCGAACAGCGCCTCCATCACGGCCTTGGTATTGGTGATCGAGAGGCCCACGCCAAGCGCCATCAGGCAGGGTACGTAGAGGAACGTCTTGTACCAGGTTTTTGGAAAAAGCTCCTTCTGGCTGACCAGATAGAAGGTGGAGATGGACGCCGTGCTCGCCATAAACAGCGGGAAGTCGATCAGGAGCATCTGGATGTAACCCTGCCAACTACGGATGATCATTGCGGGCATCAGCAGCACGCTCAGGATAATCATCAGCGGATAGCTGATGTTGGCCGTCAGGTGATACCAGGCTTCGAGCTTGGTGTGCCAGCCCACGTCACTGCTAAGCACGCGCGGCAGAATCTTCTTGCCGGTCTGGATGAGGCCCTTGGCCCAGCGCGCCTGCTGGGTCTTGAAGGCGGTCATCTCGATGGGCAGCTCTGCCGGGCACTCGACGTCTTGCAGGTATTTGAACTTCCAGCCGACCATCTGCGCGCGATAGCTGAGGTCGGTGTCTTCGGTGAGGGTGTCGTGCTGCCAGCCGCCGGCTTCGCCGATGGTGCGTCGCCGCCACATGCCTGCCGTGCCGTTGAAGTTGAAGAAGACCCCTGCGCGGCTGCGGCCGCCGTGCTCGAGCACGAAGTGGCCATCGAGCAAGATGGCTTCGACCTGAGTGAGGAAGCTATAGTCGCGGTTCAGGTGCGTCCAGCGCGTCTGCACCATGCCGATCTCCGGCTCGGCAAAGTGATGGATGACCTGCATGACCCACTCGCGCGGAGGCACGAAGTCGGCGTCGAAGATGGCGACCAGCTCGCCGCGTGCGACCTTCAAGCCTTCGTCGAGCGCCCCAGCCTTGTAGCCGTGGCGGTTGGTGCGGTGCAGATAGACGATGGGTTGCGGGTCCATGCCGGCGAAGCCGCGCGCGTAGCGTTCGACGATCTCACGGGCCACTTGCTGGGTCTCGTCGGTGGAGTCGTCGAGCAACTGGATCTCAAAGCGGTCGCGCGGATAGTCCAGCCTGCACACCGCGTCGATCAGCCGGTCGATGACGAACTGCTCATTGAAGATGGGCAATTGGATGGTGACAAAGGGGAATTGGCCTTCGGCGAACCGCGCGGGCGGCTCGTTCCACTTCGCCTCCTTCTTTTTGTTCCGATAGTAGAGCCAGACCAGTTGGTAGCGATGAATGCCATAGAAGGCCAGAATGATCATCACCACGAAATAGGGAATCAACATGCATGTGTCGAACGTGTTCCAGCGATAGAGATGCTCGAAGGTTTTGTTCGCGTAGTGCGTTCGCCAGTAGTGGGCAAATCCGTGCTGGTCGGCCAGCATGGCAAGTGTGGACGGAAGCGATGGGGCAAAAGAAGACAGGAGGCTGCTCCGGCAAAAGGTGAGTGCTCGAACCCGATTTTACGCGAATCGCCGCGCAGGGAAGAGCGGAACCACGCGACGGGTCGCGCATCGAATCTTCGGAGGAGCTTCGACGATGCCTTTGGTACGTATTTCCATGAAGACCGGCAGGACCGAGCAGCAGAAGCGCCAGATTGCTGACGCCATCTACGACGCGATGCACCAAACGCTGAATGTGCCGGAAGACGATCGTTTCCAGGTCGTCACCGAGTATCCGGACGATGGCCTGCTCTATGGCGAGAACTATATGAATCTCCGCCGCACGGATGGCGTGGTCTTTATCCAGATATTCCTGCGCCGGGGCCGCTCGTTGGAGATGAAGCAGGCCTTCTATCGCCGTGTGGCCGAGCTGATGCACGAGCGCGCCGGTGTTCGTATGGAGGACTCGCTGATTGTCCTGACGGAGAACGGCCCGGAGGACTGGTCATTTGGCAACGGCATCGCGCAGTACGCAGGTTAGCGTCTCGACTCAGTTCAGGAACATGGCGCGGTAGAGCGCGTCTCGCCGCGCAGGTTTGAATCCGGCGTCGCGGACGGCATGGCGCAGCTTCTCTTCAGCGGCAGTGTTGCCAGCATCGTTGCAGCCAAATCGAAAAGAGACCTGAATCACCTTCAGGTCGGCGGCCCCGAGGCTGGACTGGATGTTCTCGATATTGTCGAGGAACAGGCGCGCGATGGCCAGCGTCTTCAGATATTCGACCGCGGTAGGTTCATCCAGTCCCCTGGCGGCTGCTATCTGCGGAACGAATGCGGCGAACCCTCCGGTTGCTCCCTGGAGATGGCGGATGGAGACGAGGTGGTCGAGACGGCGCTCCAGCGTCTCTTCTGTGCTGAAGGTCAGGCTCGCCGTGGTGCGGAGGCCGAGGCGGTGAGCGGCTTCGTGGACCGCGAGCCAGCCCGCGTGGTCGGCGCAACCGTCTCCCACGATCGTGTCGAGTCCGGCATCGTGGAGCCGCGCAATCGTTGCACTGAGGCCAAGGCCGGAGACCTTCGCAATCTCGATGATCTCCGCTGCGGACAATCCGTAGAGGTCAAGGCCGGGATGACGGTGCTTGATGGCCTTGAAGAGCGACTCGAACCAGGCGACGTCGTGATGCGGCTGTGTGGCGCTCGAAATTTTGACGGCGGTTGCATCGGACTCAACAACGTCATCCAGCGACCGGAGAATCGCTTCGTGCGACTCGGCGCAGTCGATCCTGCCTTCGACTCCGTAGCTAACGACGTTTTCGGGATGGAGTTTGCGGCGGATTGCATCCGCTTCCATGCCCAGACCAATCAAATCATCGCTCCGGTAGCAGTCCAGAGCTTCTTCGCGGCTGATTCCCATGATTTGATTTTACGCGGGCAGTCACTTGACGGGCAGGATCAGCCAGATCATCATGACCAGCACGACGAACATAAGGCCGACTCCGGCCTTCACCCAGCGGCCAAGCGACTTCATCTGCTGTTCGAGCGCCTCCATCCGTTGGGCCTGGTCTTCTGTTGTCTGGCGGGATCGTTGGACGTCTTCTGCGACTGCGGCGAGCTGCGTGCTCTGCTGCTGCAACTGGCGATAGAGGCCGGAGTGCGCTTCGGTGAGCTGACTGAGGTCGCCGCGTACCCCCTCGGCCATTGCGGCCATCGCGGCCTCGTTGGCCTTTTCGGAGGCTGTGCGCGTGGCGAAGAACTTGTCGGCCATGGGTACCAGCCGCGCGAGATGAGGAAGCAGTTCAAACAACTGCGCAAGCACTTTGGGCCACATGGTCTCCGTCCTTCGTTGAGTCTGGTGTCTGTTCAGGTTAGATGAAGGACGGGCATGGCGCTACCGGCGAAGCCAGATGGAGGTCTTACAACGCTTCTGCATTACGCTGTGAGGCAAATACCCAACTGTCTCCCAGGCAGAAGTTAACTATCGAGCAGCAGAGGATAGCAATGACGTTTGCGGCGAGGACGGGCAGGTGTGCTTCTTCGACGAGCAGGCGCATCAGCGCGAGGTTGCCGACCATTGAGACGAGGCCGTTGGAGAGATGGAAGCGGGCAAGCTGTGCAAGCGTGGATCCGTCGCGGCGGTCGCGCCATGTGTAGCGCAGGTGCCAGGCAAAGTTGTGGAGCAACGTCAGCTCGATGGCTGCGGCTGTGGCGACGAGGTAGTGACCACCGCTCCAGCGATTGAAGAGTGCGAGCGCCGCAAGCTGCACTGCCATGCCCATTGCGCCCACCAGATTGAATTTGCACCAGCGTAGCAGCGTGTTCATCCGAGCGGCTCCTCGCGGTAGAGCTGGGCCGTGTGGCGCATGCTGAGGACGATGACGAGTGCGAACATGCAGGCTGCGGCAATCGCTCCGCCCAGATCGAACAGCAGCACGTTGTGGCCGAAGATGTGGGCATGCGGGTCCCGCAGCAGCGCGAGCGTGCCGGCAATCAGAAGAATGCGGAGCTCGGTGGGACCGAAGAGTCCCTGCGAGAGCTCGAAGCGCGACAAGGTGTAGGTGGCCAGGTAGCTTTCGCCCGCCAGCAGCAGAAACGCGACCAACATGGCGATGGTCACCCACCAGTGTGCGAAGCCGGAGAGGCCGAGCCCACACATCAGGGCGACGGCCCCGAGGATGTCCACGATGTGATCCACATAGAAGCCGTAGCGCGGGCGTTGCTGGTGGCGAACGCGGGCCAGCGTGCCGTCCATGCTGTCGCCGAACCAGTTGAGCGTGATGCACACCGCCACCAGCAGCAGAAAGCGGTGGTCGTAGCGGGAGAGCGCATAGCCGGCTCCTGCGCCGATCTGTGCCGCGAAGCCGAGTGCCGTGAGCTGGTCGGAGGTGAGCCAGCGCGGCGCGCGCTCGGCCATCCACGTCAGGGCACGCTTTTCGAGCGCGGCTGTCAGCGACTGATTGACACGTTGTGCCGTGGCGAAGCTCGTCTTGTTGTTCGGTACAACGGTCTGTGTGCTCATCGTGAGGACGCCTTTCTGAAAGAGGTGTTTTGCGCAGGATTTTTCAGTGTGTTACATGCCGCGTGGAGCGTGAACTCAAGCGATTCGCGGGGAACGCTTTCGACGTAGGGACCGATCACCCAGCCGAGGCCAGGCGGAATCGAGCGCGTGAGGGATATGGTCTCGATTTGCAAGTAGAGTCCGCCGTCGCGCTCCTCGTAGCTCCAGTAGGTGTCGAGCCGCCATAGGAAGCCGTGTTCCTGGCTGCTTGTGAGCACGCGCTCGCGAGCGGTGCCCGGCGAGTCGATCTCGTCGATCCGCGTACTGTGCGAGATGCTGTAGCCATGTTGCCGGTCGAGCTGGCCGAAGGTGACGTCATAACTCGTATCCATGACTACCGTGATGACGTGCTTCTGGCGCACGCGCATCCATGCCTGCATGTGACCGCCGGGCGGGGTGAGCGCCCTGGCCTCTAGCACCTGCGGAGAGAAGATTTTCGGATAGGAGTTGTAGTCCTGCATCAGACGAACGAAGTCGGTAGCTGTTGCTCCGGGGGCGAAGGCTGTGCCGCGCCAGTGGTGCAGCATCGCGCCGGGAAGATCTGCACCCTGTGGCGGTGTGATCTGCTCGATGACGAACTCTCCGGCTCGCAGACGGGCTGACTCCTGTTCCTGGTTGGAGAGCGCGAGGAAGCTGTCCGGCGAACGATGCTGCTCGGTGAGCCTCGACTCAACTGCATGGCTGTAGGCGTTGAAGGCGGCGACAGCGGCGGTGGTTGGCCCTTCGCCCCTCGCAGGCATTGCGCTGATGAGGCACGGCATGAGGCAGGCCGTCGATGCCACTCGGAAGAGAGGATTGAGGCGTCGATGCATGTCTGCATCCTGCCGGTTCAGGCGCGGAGAAGCAATGCAAGGGACCTCACCCCGCAAGAAAGGTTCCTCACGGTGTAACTTGCAGCAGGCGCGGGACTTCAGAAAAGTTCTCACGCAGGTCAACAGCTTGAATCGAGCACCGCATTCGGTACACTGAAGCCCAATGCCAGACTCGCAGCCAGACCTACGGCCAACAAGAAGGTATCGCTTTGGAGCGTTCGAGGCCGACTCCGCTACCGGAGAGCTGCGCCGCAACGGCGTGCGCGTCAGGCTGCACGCGCAACCCTTCCAGGTGCTGGCGATGTTGCTGGAGCGTCCCGGCGAGATGCTGACGAGGGAAGAGATCAGCCGAGCGCTTTGGCCCGAAGGGACGTTTGTCGATTATGAGCATGGCGTGAACTCGGCGGTGAACCGGCTGCGCGACGCTCTTGGCGATAAGGCCAGCAACCCGCGGTTTGTCGAGACGCTGGCTCGGCGCGGCTACCGCTTTGTTGCTCCGGTGGAGCGGATCGTGCCGAACGAGACTGCTTTGGAGCCGCCGCTTGCAGAGTCCTCGACTGCGGCGGAAGCGAATTCGCGGCAGGGAATTTTCGACCGCGTGCTGGCCTCGCCCGAGGACCTGCCGAAGAGTTCGCACACCGTCGTGCAGACGCTCTTCATCCTTTTGCAACTGATGTATATCGGCTTCTACGTCGGCGCGCTGGCCAATCTGGCGGAGATCAGCGAGATCCTCTCGCGGCTCTCCTTCGCTACCGAGGCATTCATCGTCGTGATCGTAACGGCTGCGCTGCTGATTCCTGTCCGCGCCTTCTTGATCACCGCAGTGCTCTTTCACGCGCCGGGGTTTCAGAAAAAATTCCTGAAGATATGGCCGGTGCTTCTTCTGCTCGATCTAGCGTGGTCGCTGGCGCCCTTCCTGCTGCTGCACCACATCAACTTCGGCCTTGCGCTGGCATGTACGGCGCTGCTGGTCTACTCTCCCTTCGCGCAACGCTCGCTCATCCTGATGGGCGCAGGCGCGGTGGAGGGTTCATCAGCACGATAATGTATGGCCTCAGTAGGCAGGCTGCTTCTGCTGTCGTCGCCAGCGCAGTACGAGGGCGACGATTGAGGCGAGCAGAATAGCGGTCATAATGCCTTGCGACCACAGGCAGTAGATGCACCACTTCTCCATGACGTAGGCCTCGATATAGCTGAGGAAAGCGGCGCAGAGGAAGCCGATCTGGGCGGCCTCGAAGACCAGCCACCAGCGGCCAGCCAGCGCCAGCAGGAAGATCACTCCATAGCCGATGATGCCGACGGTGGCCACGGGAATGTGGTGCTTGCCGGGGGCCTCGTCAAAGGTCTTTGGCGGGAAGACGGCGAAGCGGCTGTGGTTGACCGTGCCGCAGTCGAACTTCTCCGTCACGGCGCAGGGAGGGGCCAGGCCGGGATCCATATAGTGGATGCGCAGCGCCGTGATCGACACGTAGAGACCCGCGAGAGCGAGAAGGGCAACCAGATATTTCATCCTTCGATTTTACGGGGAGGCTTCCGCGTGCGGGAAAGCTCTTTTCGTCCGCTGGGCAAGATAGGGAGGGACACGCAAAAAAGAAAGTTGACCGAGCGCTGTCTCAGGTATGCTGTGTAGCACCAATGCGGGGCCGGTTTTGCGGCTACATTTTGCTGAATATGCTGGCCTCAGAACTGGGAGAGGAGCTAACCATGCAGTGTCCTGTATGTCACGCCGAAGTGGGGCCCCAGAATACGTTTTGCACGAATTGCGGAAATCCTGTTCAGGGTGCGTCCGCCGCGCCGCAACAGAATCCGTATGAGCCGGTATCGACGCCGGCCGCCTATCCGCCGCCGGCGGCCGCTTCAGCCGGGTACGCTCCTCCGCAGGGCAGTTATGCGCCTCCGCAAGGCTCCTATCCGCCTCCGCAAAGCGGCTATCCGCCGCAAGGCGCGGCTGCCGGTTCGGGCGGGCTGTCGGAGACCGCGGCTGCGGCCATCTCTTACATCACCATCATTCCCGCGATTATCTTCCTGGTGGTTGATCCGTACAAGAAGATGCCGCTGGTGCGCTTTCACTCATTCCAGTCGATCGGGCTGTGCGTGGCGTGCATCGTGGTATGGATTGCGATGATGATCCTGCAGTTCGTTCTGCACTTCATCCCGCTGATTGGATTTCTGTTCCTCTTCGTCGGCATTGGCCTCGACATTCTCTTCTTCATCGCATGGCTGATGTGCATCCTGAAGGCGAGCAAAGGCGAGTGGTTCAAACTGCCTCTGATCGGCGGCTTTGCCGAGAGCCAGGCCCGCGCTCAGTAAGGCTTCAGTTCGCGCCCCCGGAGAGTGAGTGTCCACTTCGGGGGCCGTACTGTTTAAGCCGCCGTTCCATGACGGTGAGCGCGGCGGGGTTCTGGTCGATGAGGACAAAGTTGCGGCCATGCCGCGCAGCGGCCTCGCCCGTGGTTCCGCTGCCGGCGAAGAAGTCGAGCACCAGGTCGCCGGGATTGGAGTGGACCTTGACGATGCGCTCAAGGATGCCGAGCGGCTTCTGCGTGGCGTAGCCTGTCTTCTCCTTGCCCGTGGGCGAGACGATGGTGTGCCACCAGACATCGGTGGGCGTCTTGCCGCGCGCGGCCTTTTCCGGGCCGACCAGACCGGGTGCCATATAGGGAATGCGATCACAGGCATCGAGGTTGAAGATGTAGTTTTCCGGATCTTTTGTGTACCAGAGGATATTGTCGTGTTTGGCTGGCCAGCGTTTGGTCGAACGCGCACCGTAGTCGTAGGCCCAGATGATCTCGTTCTGAAACGAGTCGCGGCCGAAGATCTCATCGAGCATGATTTTGCAGTAGTGGACCTCGCGGTAGTCGATGTGGAGAAAAAACGAGCCGGTGGGCGAGAGGATGCGGTGCGCTTCGACCAGTCGCGGGCGCAGGAAGCCGAGGAAGTCGTCAAACTGGTCGAGGTAGCCGGAGGCGGCGGGGTGGTCCAGCACCTCGGTACGGTAGCGTCGTCCGCCAAAGCCCACGCGGTCGCCGGCCTCGTCCCGAACCGTCTTCAACTGCCGCCGCGCCTGGCGCTTGCCCGTGTTGAAGGGCGGATCAATATAGATGAGCGGCACGGAGCCGGAGGGCATGGCGGCAAGAACGCCCAGGTTGTCGCCGAGGATGATGCGATTCATCGAAACGTCTCCCACGCCTAACACTAACGTAATCTTGGTTGCCGTCGCGTGACCGTGTATTGTTTTTTGCGGACCACTTTTGCGCCTGGGAATGTCTGCGAACCAGTTAATCTATGCCATGCTATCGGACCGTGGTCGTGTGCGCCGCGGCAATGAAGACGCCTGCGCCGCTTCGCCGGAGAGCGGCGTCTATGTGGTCTGCGACGGCATGGGCGGGGCGGCCGCGGGCGAGATCGCCAGCCATCTCGCGGCGGAGACGCTGCTCGAACATCTTGCCCCGGTGACGCCGAACGGCAAGCCTCCGCTGAAGCCCGAAGCGCGGTTGAGCGCAGCCATCGGCGCGGCGAACCATGCGGTGTACCGCGAGTCTCGGCAATCGGCGCGGCTGGCCGGCATGGGTACCACACTGGTGGCGCTGCTTCATGCTCCGCTCTCGAACGGCAGCAAGTCGGGTACGCGCCGTCATGCCAACTCGCGCGCGACCGACCCGGCCACGCTGTGGCTCGCGCATGTGGGAGACAGCCGCTGCTACCGCTGGCGTCGCAACCGGCTGGAACGGCTCACCGAGGACCACTCGCTGGTCGAAGAGCAGATGCGCGCCGGTCAGATTACCGCTGCCGAGGCCGCCCGGTCGCCCATGCGGAATCTCATCACGCGAGCCATCGGTTCGCAGCCCACGGTGCAACCCGAGATTCAGAGCCATCGTCCGCATCCCAATGACCTGTATCTGCTTGCGTCCGACGGTCTGATGCACGAGCTGGACGACGAGGAGATAGCAGGCGTTCTCGCCGCGCTGCCCACCCCCTATACGAAGACGACGCTCAAACGCGGCTGCGATGCGCTGGTGGCCGCCGCCAACGCCAATGGCGGGCACGACAACATTACGGTGGTGCTGGTGGCTGTAGTTTTGTAGGACCAGGGAATAGGGTGTAGGAGTAGGAATCAGCGAGGTTCCGTATGGCCGGGATCAGAACAATCGGAGTGATCGGCGCGGGAACGATGGGCAATGGCATCGCCCACGTCTCGGCGCGCGCAGGGCTCAGGGTGCTGCTCTACGATGTAGACAACACCGCGCTCTATCGTGGGCTTGATACCATCCGTGCCAACATGGCGCGCGAGGTCGCCAAACAAAAGTTGACTGTCGAAGAGGCCGAGGAAGCGCGTTCGCGCATCGTGCTGACCACCAGCCTCGACGATCTCGTTCCTGCTGAACTGGTCATTGAAGCCGCGACCGAGCGGTTTGCCGTCAAGTCGGAGATCTTCCGTGGGCTCGATCGCCTGCTGCCGGCGGGCGCGGTCCTTGCCTCGAACACGTCGAGCATCTCGATTACGAAGCTGGCGGCTGTGACGAAGCGGCCCGGGCAGGTCATCGGGATGCACTTCTTCAACCCTGTGCCGGTGATGCAACTGGTCGAAGTGATTCGAGGCTTGCAGACGACGCAGGAGACGTTGGACATGGTCCATGCGCTCGCCGTGCGGCTGGGCAAGACGCCGGTCGAGGTGAACGACGCTGCGGGGTTCGTCTCCAACCGCGTGCTCATGCCGCTCATCAACGAGGCGGCCTACGCCGTGATGGAAGGCGTAGCGACGGCCGAGGCGGTGGACAAGGTGTTCGTGCTGGGCATGGCTCACCCGATGGGGCCGCTGACGCTGGCTGATTTCATCGGTCTCGATGTGTGCGTGGACATCATGCGCGTGCTGGCCGAAGGGCTCGGCGACCCGAAGTACAACCCCTGTCCACTGCTGGTGCGCATGGTCGATGCAGGATGGCTGGGGCGCAAGAGCAGGCGCGGCTTTTATACTTATTCTTAGATGATGACCAAAACGCTCACCGAAGTCGGGGCAGTTCTACTGTGTGTGTTCTTCACGGCGACGGGCGCGCTGATGCTGGTCTCTCCGGGCACGTATTTCCGGTGGGTAAGCCGCGTGGGTCCGCGCAGAAGCCACGTTGAGGGAACCGGGCGCGGCGGACGCTGGCTCGCCTTCGAGCTGTGGACGCGCGTTCGCGGCCTTCTTCTGCTGGCCGCCATGGCGTGGGTTGCGTATCAGGGGTATATCCATATCCGGTAAACGAACGCCTCTGGATGGCCAGCCGAGATGCTCATCCCGTACACTTTTAGCCATCAGGAGAGACCATGCCGAAAGAGCTGTACTTTGAAGACTTTTACGTAGGGCAGAAGTTTGCGTCGCTGGGCGGGGTCAAGGTGACGGCCGAAGAGATCAAGGAGTTCGGCAGCAAGTACGATCCGCAGCCGTTCCATCTGGACGAGGCTGCCGGCGAGAACTCGTTCTTCAAAGGTCTGGCCGCCTCGGGCTGGCTGACGGCTGCGATTGTCATGCGGCTCCGGGTGCAGAGCCTCACCGTCGCAGGAGGCATGATCGGTGCGGGTGTCGAAGAGATGCGTTGGACCAAGCCGGTACGCCCGGGCGACTCCATCCACACCGAGATTGAAGTCGTGGGCGTGCGGCAGTCGAACTCGCGCAAGGACTTCGGCGTCGTGCGCACGCGCACACTCGCCTTCAACCAGAACGACGAAGTGGTCATGCGCTCGACGGTGAATTTTCTTGCGCCGCTCAGGTCTGCGGCGAAGTAGCAAATCGAACCAAATCAGTTACCGGATCAGAAAACCCACAGCCGCACGGCGTATCCTTGACAGATGATGCGGATGACGGTGCTGGCGTCGGGTTCCAAGGGCAACAGCACTGTCATCTCCAGCGCGCGGACGCGCATTCTGGTGGATGCAGGGCTTTCCTGCCGCGAGATCCTCAAGCGCATGGCGCTGGCGGGCGAAGACGCCTCTACGCTGGACGCCATTCTGATTACGCACGAGCACATCGACCACGTCAGCGGGCTGGGCGTACTGGCGCGCCGGTTGCAGATTCCTGTCTTCATCACCGAGCCCACGCACCGCGCCTGGGTACAGATGCTGACGCCGCGCTCCACCATGACCTACGCGAAATGGCTGGAGCACATCCAGCGCGAAAAGGAAGAGCGTGCCCGTGAGGCCACCGAGGCCGTAGCCAGTCCGGCTGTCTACAGCCCCGCCGCCGAGGCCGCCTCGATTGCGCACATCTCGGCCGAAGCCGAGGCGCTCGATTCCACCCTGAACCGCACGCGACGCATCTACGCCGGGGCCGACCCTGTTGACCCGGAGGAAGACGCCACGCGCGTTACGAAAAAGACCAGCCCCACCGAGCTTCCCGTCGTCGAGTACTTTCACGCCGGGGCCGATTTTTCCATCGGCGACATCGCCGTTTCGCCGTTCACGATTCCGCACGACGCCGCAGACCCTTGCGGCTTCGTCTTCGAGTCGGAGGGCATCCGCATGGCCCTGGCAACGGATCTCGGCTATGTACCTCCCAACGTCAAGGCTGCGCTCCGGCGGATCGACGTGCTTCTGCTCGAATCGAACCACGACCTGGAGATGTTGCGCGACGGGCCATATCCCTGGTCGGTCAAACAGCGCGTGCTCTCGCGTGTCGGGCATCTCTCGAACCACGCCACGGCGGAGTTTCTCGAGAACGACTACGACGGCCATGCGAGCTACGTCGTGCTGGGCCACCTGTCGGAGTCCAATAACGCCCCGGAGCTGGCGAGGATGTCGGCCGAGCAGGCGCTGGGCGGACGTACCAATCTTCTGGGCAATCGGCTGCTGCTCGCCAGCCAGTCAACCCCTTTAGAATCAATCTGCTTGTAGGTTCCGGTACGCGGAATCCATTGGTTAATACACGGAGTATCTTTTCTGTGGCGCGAATAGTCAAAGAAGATAGAATGAAAAAGCCGATGAAAAAGACAGCTTTGGAATTTCCCGCCAGCCGACGCCCGCGCCATTCGCAGTGCGTCGATCAGGTCGTTGGAGACATCCTCTCGGGATGGAGGTACGACATCTCGGGGCTGTCACCGGCGATGCGCACCGACTACGAGGAGCACCTGCGGGAGTGCGGCCATTGCCGCCGCCGCCAGAACATCGCGCGCGCCATCGACATGCTGCTGCTTGCCGTCAGCACGCTGTCGATTGTGGCTTTTCTGCTGGCCGCCGTCGTCATCCACAGAGTTGAGCTGATTACGCACATCTTCACCATCCAGGTGCGGCTGAACCAGACCCACGCGGTGGCCATCTCACTGGAGGCCGTAGCCGTGGCCGGGGTGCTGTTCTCCGCGCTGATGTGGGTGCTGGTGGCAATCGCCACACCGCTGCCCGGCTTCCTGGGCAACCTCGTGCAGCAGCGTATCCCCGCAGAAATCCGCGAGCGGTTCACTAAAGCGGCTTAGAAGACATAAAGACAAACTGCGACCACGGATTGACACGGAAAAACACGGATCCTCTCCGTGCCCATCCGTGAAAATCCGTGGTCGTCTTATTTGTCATTGCGCGCGGCACACGTTAGCGTATTAGAAGCACATGCCATCCCCATACGAGCCACAAGGTGAGGTCTTCCCGCCTGCGCAGCACGGTGCGGGCCACCGCCCCATGCCCGACTACGAGAAGGAGGCCTCGCGCCCCAACTCGCGCACGAGCGGCTGGAACGTGCTGGCTGCTCCCGGGACGTATCTGCTGGTCGGCATCAACTGCGCGGTCTATCTGTGGATGGTGCTCAACGGCGTCTCGCCCAGCGACCCCACGCCCATGCAACTCATCCACTACGGCGCGAACGTGCCTCTGCTGGTGCTGCACGGCCAGTGGTATCGCCTGCTGACCGCGACCTTTGTCCACGTCGGCATCATTCATATCGCCACCAACATGTGGTGCCTGTGGAATCTGGGCCTGCTGGGCGAGCCGCTGCTGGGCCCGATGGGGTTGATCGCCGTCTATATGCTGACCGGCATCGCCGGCAATCTGCTCAGCACCAGCGTCAATGTCATCGATGCGCTTCTGCGACATGGCCCGCTGGAGTTCTTTGTAGGCGCGGGCGCGTCGGGCGCGGTCTTCGGTATTGCGGGCATCCTGATCGTGCTGCTCTCGAACCGCAAGCTGCCCATACCCTGGTATGAGTTGAAACGGCTGCGCCGGTCGGTCATCTGGTTTGCTGTTGTGAACCTGATGCTTGGCGTGGGAGCGAACTTCACCAGCATCGTGCGGGTGGACAACTTCGCCCATCTCGGCGGATTTCTCTCCGGTCTGGCAATCGGTGTGCCGCTGCTGCCGCGGATGACCTCAGGACGCACACGCTATCTTCAGCGGCAGAAAGTTACCTTTGCCGCCGCCGCATTCGGTCTGGCGCTGTTCGGATACTGGATCGCCAATCTGCGGTAGAAGACCTGAGAGGAACAGTCATTTCATCGCAGGCGTTTCGCGGTGGCTCCGGATGAAGTCACGCGTGCTGAGGACTTGCGCCTGCTGCGTCGCCAGCAGCTCACGGACCGGCAAGGGCAGCTCGCTCCTGAGCGCATCGGCGTAGACCTCCGCAACCTCGTCTTCCGCCTTTTCTGCTGTAGCGAGCAGGGTGTGGTCGCTTCCGCCCAGGCGGGCCTTCAGCTCGCCCCAGACGCGATAGACGGCCCCGGTGGCGGTGCCATTCTCGTTGATGTCATGGACGCCGTTTTGATGGAGCGTCTCCTCCAGGTCTCCGCGGAAGCTGGCGCGCTGGAGCGACTCGGCGAGGAAGTGCCGTTTGAGCGCGTCGTCTTTCAGGTGGTCGCCCAGGTCAGCGAAGCCCCGCTGGCTGTCATGAAGGGAGTTGATGACGGCCTCAAGAGCAAGAACCATCTCGTGTTGTCTGCCTGCGTCCGTAGACATGGGAAACCTCGATCCGGGTGTTGTCGATTGGCGGGGTCCGTCGGCTGCGTGCGATTCTCCTTCACCGGCGGCAGGCGGAAGAAATCGCGAAAATCCCGCTCCCCCGCCAATCGGCACTAAGGACCGCTGACCCATGCGGGCGTCAGGCGGCGATTTGTTAACCAGATAGATGCCGCGACGGTGCGTGGGTTTGCACAGCGGGTTTGTATTCGGATACCCCGGGGGCGAGATTTCCCCCGGCTCGTTGGCGCTCTGGGATAATCGAAGGTGCTCTGGTGGTTACGGCCTCGGCGCGAAGGTTGCGCGTGGTGCGAGCGAGGCCGCGCGTACTCCGAATAAAGGCTCCCCCCATGAAACCGCTACGACTCGTTTCGTCACCGACCAGACACCGCCGTCTCAATGAGGTCCTCGGCCTCATTGTCCTGTTTGGCGCGGCCCTGCCGCTGCTGCTGGCGCTGGTCAGCTATACGCCGACCGATCCCTCATTCAATACCATCGGCGCGTATGTCACCGGCCGGCCTGCACATAACTGGACCGGGCAGGTGGGAGCTTATGTCGCCGATGCGCTGCTGCAACTGATGGGCGTGGCGGCGTTTTTTCTGCCGCTGATGCTGGGGCGTCTGGGCGTCAGTTGGTTTCGCTCGCGGCCGGTGGGCTCCACGCGGGCAAGGTTTATCGGCCTGGGCATGTGGGTGGTCTTTGCTCCGGCGGCGATTGGGCTGCTTCCCGGACACATGCTGTGGCGCGGTACGCTGCCCATCGAGGGCGTCAGCGGGCGGCTGCTGTCGGACTTTCTGGTCGAGTACCTGAACCTGCCGGGAGCCTGCATCGTGCTGCTCCTGATGGTGGCCCTGTCGCTCTACCTCACGACGACGTTCACCTTCAACACCGCCCGCGAGTGGGCCACGGCGCGCTTCGGGTTCATCGAGCGGCTGTGGCTGTGGTGGGCCGAGCGGCGTGCGCGTCGCAAAGGCGCGCAGGTTGACGTCGAGACGTATGGCAGCAAGCGCGAACTTGCAGAGATGAAGGCGCGTCGCGCGCGAGAGCAGGAGGAAGCTGCCGCCAGAAAGGCCGAAGCACCGGCCAACACGCTGCTGGGAAGCCTCTTCGGCTGGCTGAGCCGCAGAAAGCGCGTCAAGTCAGTCGATCCCGAACCTGAGGGCCCCGTGCCGGCGCCGTCTTCCGTGTGGCAGGCCATGCCGCGCACGATGGTCGATGCTCCGCCGGTGACGCCGCTGAGCACTGCTACTGCCGCCGCCGCGCCGTACGCCGAGGCGCTGGCGAAAGCAGCCGCTCCGGTCCGCGCGGTCGATGATGAGTCGAACTTCGCCAGCCGCGGGTTCTTCGATGAACCTTCCGCCAAAGCACCTGTCGCGGAGCTACCGAAGAAGAAGGCAGTGGAAGCGCCGCTCGCGCCGCAGGCTGCTCCAACTGACAGCAGCATCTCGTTCGGCAAGCGCGCTGACGCGGACATCAAGCCGGTCACGATCGTTCCCAAGAGCGTGCGCGGCTACAAGCTGCCGCCCTCATCGCTGCTCTATCACAACGACGATCACACAGTCGTGCGCGAGGATGCCCTGCGCGAAGAGGCCAAGGTTCTGGTTGAAAAGTGCGCCGAGTTCGGAGTGAACGGACAGGTGACGCAGATCAATCCCGGGCCGGTTGTGACGACGTTCGAGTTCCGTCCAGAGGCGGGCGTGAAGGTCGCGCGCATCACGGGGCTGGGCGATGACCTCTGCCTGGCGATGGCCGCCGAGTCGATCCTGATTGAGCGGATGCCGGGCAAAAACACCGTGGGCATTCAGGTGCCGAACAGCGAGCGCGAGACCATCTGGCTGCGCGACGTGGTCGAGTGCGAGAGCTTTGCGCAGTCGAAGAGCCGTCTCGCCATCGCGCTGGGCAAGGACATCAACGGGCGCATCGTCACCGCCGACCTGGCCGCAATGCCGCACGTGCTCATCGCGGGCTCAACCGGCTCGGGCAAATCGGTCGCTATCAACGCGATGATTATGAGCGTGCTCTTCAAGAACACGCCTGAGCAGGTGCGCATGATCCTGGTCGATCCGAAGCGCGTCGAGCTGGGCATGTACGAGGGCATCCCTCACCTGTTCACACCCATCATCACCGAAGCGAAGCTGGCGGCCAACGCGCTGCGCAACGCCGTGCGCGAGATGGAGCGGCGGCTGAAGCTGCTGGCCGCAAACCACGTCCGCAACATCGACCAGTTCAACAAGCTCTTCGAGCACGGCAGCGAGTACCTGTTTGAGGACGTGAATCAGGAGCCGCTGCCTTACATCATCATCATCATCGACGAGCTGGCTGACCTGATGATGCTCGACCGGGCGAACGTCGAGGAGTCGATTACGCGGCTGGCGCAGATGGCGCGCGCCGTGGGCATCCACCTCGTTCTGGCGACGCAGCGGCCTTCGGTCGATGTCATCACCGGGCTCATCAAGGCGAACGTGCCGACGCGCATGAGCTTCCGACTGGCGACCCGGGTGGACTCGCGCACCATCATCGACTCGAACGGCGCGGAGAACCTGCTGGGTCGCGGCGACATGCTCTACCTGCCGCCGGGGACGAGTCGCGTGCAGCGTGTTCATGCTCCGTTCGTGACTGAGAAGGAGATCTCAGCGGTCACGTCCTTCTGGAAGGAGCAGGGCGAAGCAGAGTACGTTCACGACTTCCTCGAAGGACCGAAGGACGAGGCCGGCAAGGAGATCAGCGAGTCGGACGGCGAGGACAACGATCCGATGTACGACGACGCGGTGCGGCTGGTCTTCGAGTTCGGCAAGGCGAGCACGTCGCTGCTGCAGCGGCGGCTCAGGATTGGCTACGGACGGGCGGCGCACCTGATCGACCTGATGTACAACGATGGGCTGGTCGGTCCGGCGGACGGCTCGAAGCCGCGCGAACTGCTGAAGTCGCCGAACTGGATGAGCGAGGTCGATGCCGCGATGCGGTAGGTACCCCCCTCCCCTTAAAGTACTCAAAATCCTTTGAACAAAGGGGTTAGGTCCGGACTACCTGCGCACGTTTCGTGCCATTCCTCCTGAACATGGAAAAGCCCGGCTGGTCGCCGGGCTTCACTGTTTCCTGATTTAAGGGTATCAGCGGTGTCAAGGGTGGGCTGTGGAAAGCGGTACCGGGATCGAGCGCCGAGGGTTCAAAAAATGGGAATGCGGGTATCATCGTGAATATGGCAGTGAGTCATATCCCGGAGACGGAAGCGGCCCGCGACTTCGCAGGGCTGCTGGCCCGCGTGCGCGCCGGCGAAGAGATCATTATCGAGCGGGAGGCCTCGCCCGACGTGGTGCTGCGCGTGGCCGCTGAGCCGCGCGGACGCCTGTTGTCTGAATCCATCGCACTCGCTGAAGCTCATGCGAAGGAAATGGGATGTGAGCCGGTGATGGATGCGGAGTTTGCTGCCGACATGGAAGAGATCATCCGCAACCGCAAGCCTCGCGACACGTCGGCATGGGACTGATTCTCGATTCCAGCATCCTGATCGCAGGTGAGCGGCGCGGCGAAACCGTCAGGCAGGTCATCGAGCGTGTTCGTGCCGCTTTCGGTGATGCAGAGAGCGCGCTGTCTGCTGTCAGCATCATCGAGTTGACGCATGGAATTTACCGGGCCAAGACAGATTCGGAACGGGCGCGGCGCAAAGCTTTCTCAGATGAATTGTCCCGCGATATGGTTGTGCATCCGGTCTCGCTGGCAATCGCGCAGCTTGCCGGACGCATCGAGGGCGAGCAGGCGGCCCGAGGGATTGCCATCGCGGTTGAAGACCTGATCATCGGGGCCACGGCCCTGCATCTTGGCTTCGACGTCGTTACGCTCAACGTAAAACATTTCCAGGCCATTCCCGGTTTGACAGTCGTCACACTCTGAGTAGATGCTGCGGCTTCGACGCGGCTTCCGGCATGTGTCGAAGCAATGGCCCCCGCTTGCAAAAGGATCCTGAGGATGGTCACGGTCTTCTTCGCGTCGTCGATGGAGTAGATGACCCGGTACACGTTGGGTCTGTTGCCAACGAGAAGGTGACGAAGGGTGGAATCTTCCGGTGTGGCCGGGAACCGGTGAGGGAGCGGGCGGAGCGATTCGAGGGCCGCTCATGGAGACCGTCTGGGACGCTCTGATTAAGTATCGGAGGGCCAGGGAATGAATCGGCGCAGAAAAGAAATACAGGGATTCTTCCCATTCGACTTCGCTTAGGGCAGGTTGCTGCGCTCAGCATGACGGGTCGAAAATCGGAGGCTTAATCAGAGACTCCCTAGGTGAGGGTGGTCTGGGCGAATTTGCGAACCATGGCGAGCAGCAGGCGGCGGTCGCTCTCGTTGAGGTGGGCGGAGTAGCGTTGCACCTGCGTGAGGAAGCGGATCTCCTCTTCGCTGAGGTTCAGCGACGACATCTCCTTGGCGATGACCTCTTCAGCGAAGAACTCGGAGAGTTGGAGGTCGAGCGCGCGGGCAATCTTTTGCAGCGTCTCGAGCGACGGCACGGTGTGGCCGTTCTCGACCCGCGACAGATAACAGCGCAACAGGCCGGTGCGCTTCTCGATGTCTCCCTGCGACATGCCCTTTTGCAGGCGATAGCCGCGGATGGTGGTGCCAATGTTGATCGAAATCGGGAGGCTGGCTTCGGAGCCAGAAGTCATGTCAGCGGGAAGTGTTTGCATGTCAGCCATTAGCCACAAAGTAAACAGGAACTTCCTGTTGGTCAATGGCTAACTTAGGGGACTGTGGATTTCTGTACCAGCCCAGGTTCATCTGGAGAGAGTTAGCGGATAAAACCTTAACTTTTACTTTAACCCCGTGGGCATTGGGAACCGGAATCAGTATTACGAAAGCCACTATTAGCGCAAAGGTAATCCCCACGGCGGGCGGCGTGGAATGGTTCCCGAAGTGGTGTTTTGGGAACGCACGCAACACGGCTCGGGCTGGAGAAAGCGTGTGAGCGCCGTGGCATTGAGGCTGACGTGGGAGAAATACGGGGATCTCTCCACTGCGGCGGCAAAGAGCGCCTCCTGCGGTCGAGATGGCGTGCTTTGGATGGCGGAATAGAGACGAAATGCGGCGACCGCTTACGCCATGTGCATGCCGCCATTGACATCGAGGGTGTGGCCGGTGATGTATGCGGCCTCTTCGGAGGCGAGAAAGCGGACGGCGTGGGCGATGTCGAGGTCGGTGCCGACGCGGCCGAGCGGGATGTGCTGGGTCATGGCGGTCTTCTGCTCGTCGGTGAGGATGGCGGTCATGGCGGTCTCGATGTATCCGGGCGCGACGGCGTTGACGGTGATGGAGCGGCTGGCGAGTTCGCGGGCGAGCGATTTGGTGAGGCCGATGAGTCCGGCTTTGGAGGCCGCGTAGTTGGCCTGGCCCGCCTGGCCGGTCTCGCCGACGACCGAGGTGATGTTGATGATGCGGCCCCAGCGGTTTTTGACCATCTGCGACATGACGGCCTGGGTGAGCAGGAAGGCTCCGGTGAGGTTGGTGGAGAGGACGTCGTCCCAGTCCTTGCGCTTCATGCGCAGGGCGAGGATGTCGCGCGTGATGCCCGCGTTATTGACGAGGATGTGGACCGCGCCGAGCTGCGTGATGACGGCCCTGGCGCAGTCCTTGATGGAGTCTTCGCTGGCGACGTCGAGCGCGAAGGCGTGCGCTGTGCCACCGGCGGCGGCGATCTCGGCGGCGACCGAGGCGAGTTTGTCGGCGCTGCGGGCGGCGAGGGCGACGGTTGCCCCGGCGCGTGCCAGTTCGAGCGCGCAGGCGCGCCCAATGCCCTGTGAAGCTCCTGTTACCAATGCGATGCGTCCGGCCAGCGTGCTCAATGAACCTCCGTAATGCGTGCAACTGAATTATACGAAGTGGGCCGGGAAGAACATCCTCAGGGGCATAGCGTATTCTGACTTTCTCAATTCTTCATACTCCTGGTGCCCATGTCCGAGAACGAAAAGAAGACCACTGCAACCGACGTGTATGCCATTCACGGCGCAGACCCCGAAGTGTTGGCTTATGCCATGGCGAAGTACTCGCGTTCGGCCCTGACGATGAAGGAGTCGCTGGCCGAGATCAGCGCCCAGCGCGCCGAGCAGTTTTTGAATACGTTCTATTTTCAGTACGGGCACCGGTCGATTGCCGACCTGGCGCATATTCCGTTCGCAGTGGAGAGGCTGAGTCTGCTGGCCGCGATTGAGCTGGTGGACGAGCAGCGATGGGATGGGCAGGAACGCTCGACGCGCTACCAGAACTTCCGCACCTCGGGGTGGCACACGCCCGACCTGGGCACGAGGACTGCGGAGTTTACGGCTGCCGTGGAGGGGCTGTTCGGTGCGTATGACCGCATCGGCGCGGGCATGTTGGCGGCGCTGAAGGGGACGATTGCGCGTCCGGAGGAGATGAAGGCGGAGGCCTACGAGCGCACGCTGAAGGCGCGGGCGTTCGACGCGGCACGGTATCTGCTGCCGCTGGCGACGAACACTTCGTTGGGCCAGATTGTGAATGCGCGCACGCTGGAGACGCAGGTCTCGCGCCTGCTGACGAGCCCGTTTGCCGAGGTGCGCGAGCTTGGCGAAAAGCTGCGTCTGGCGGCGACGGAGCCGGCGTGGAATGTGCATCAGAGCGCCATGAAGGTGCTGTGCGAAGAGATTGGCTCGGTCGATGCGGCATGTGGTGAGCGCGCTACGGAGGCGCTGCTGCGTCCGGTGAAGACTGCGCCGACGCTGGTGAAGTATGCCGTGTGCAATGAGTATCTGGCCCAGAGCCGCCGCGAGCTGGCTGCGGCTGCGGCTGAGCTGATGAAGGGCGCGGCGATTGCGGCGGCACCGGTGGTGGATCTGATTGACGATATCGAGTCGCTGGAGGTGGAGCTGGCGACTTCGTTGCTCTATCCGAACTGCCACTATCCGTACCGGCAGTTGCGCGAGCAGGTTGATGCGCTGACGGCGGCGCGGCGCGATGAGCTGATTGCGCTGGGTACGAAGCATCGCGGGCGGCACGACGAGTTGCTGCGTGCCTTCAGCGCGGGGCGCGGTTTCCGCTTCGATATTTTGATGGACATTGGCGGCTTCCGCGATATGCATCGGCATCGGCGGACGACGCAGCTTTTGCAGGGCTACACGGATGCGCACGGCTACGAGGAGCCGGTTTGCCCGGGGCAGCCGACGTTGGCTGAGGCGGGGATTGAGGCCGAGTACAAGGCCGCGATGGAGGCGGCGTTTGCTGCGTATCGCAGCCTGCGCGACAGTGGCGTGGCGGAGGCGGCCCAGTCGGCACAATACTGCCTGCCGCTGGCGACGCGGTGCCGGGGGATGTTCAAGATGGACTTCGCCGAGGCGCTGTATATCTCGGAGCTGCGCTCGGGCGTGGCGGGGCACTTCAGCTATCGCCGCGTGGCGTGGGAGATGTACCGGGCCGTTGCGGCGCGGCATCCTTCGCTGGCGCATTTGTTCCGGATTGACGATGTGAACGTGCCGGTGGATTTGTTGAAGAGGTAGTCGTGAAGATATTGGCTGTTCTCTTTCTTTCGCTGTTCGTGCCTGTGGTCTGTGCCCAGACGGTTCCCACCAACGACCAGATTTTTGCAGCCCTGTATGGAAGCCATTACAACCCAGAGACCAAGGTTGCGACCTGGCATTGTCCGCAAGAGACTGCTACATCTCCCGACGAGTGCATCTCCAAGACAGATTCCGTCGCGAAAATTGATCTGATGTTGATGCACCTGATTGAAGTCGATGGAACCTGGAAGGCATTTGTCGTAACCAGCGCAATCGTAAAATCCTACACATGCCATGCCTGTCAGCCGCCGATCGTAGCTGCTGTCTTCGCGTTTCGCGATCACAAATGGCAGGTGGAAAGCCAGACTGAAAACAACTATCAGTTTGGGGCTTTCGGAGACCCGGCAAGTTCGACGTTGGTGAAGATAGGGCCAAAGCTCTATGGGTTTATGTTTACTTTGGACTGGGCTCTGAGAGGATATGAGGGAACGCAAGCGCAGCTACTGGCTCCTGTAGACAAGACCGTCCAGAAGGTATGGAGCGGAAGTCTCTACGAAGACAACAGTGGAGACTACGATCCAACCGGAAAAATCGGCTCATCGCATCGCATTCATTTTGATGCCGCATATCGCGTTGTACCTATCGTGTACAACGGTTTCTATCTTTTCCAGATTGTGGGCCGCGGAAATGGCAACACCTACAGATCGGGCAGCGGAACCTTCACTTACCACTTTTTGGATGGGGAGTATCGCCCGATGGGCAAACACTGGCAACTGAGAAGTAGGCCATGAAGATAGTAATCACTTCTCAGTGACATTTCGCTTTTTGTTTGCTTTTCCTGATTTTGATGCTAGAATCCGCTTTGAACCAGAATCGGCACTTTTACCCCCGCAGAGGAGCAGCAGAACGTGGCAGACGACCGTACAAAAGCAATTGAGTTGGCCCTTTCAGGGCTGGAGAAGCAGTTTGGCAAGGGCTCCATCATGCGGCTGGGGTCGCGGGATGTGGTGCCGATTTCGGTCATCTCTACGGGGTCGATCTCGTTTGACGCGGCGCTGGGCGTGGGCGGTGTGCCGCGCGGGCGCGTGATTGAGATCTTCGGGCCGGAGTCTTCGGGTAAGACCACGATTACCTTGCAGATTATTGCAGAGGCGCAGAAGACGGGCGGGCTGGCGGCGTTTGTGGACGCCGAACATGCGCTCGATCCGGCTTATGCGGGCAAGCTTGGCGTGGACATCGACAACCTGCTGGTCAGCCAGCCGGACTACGGCGAGCAGGCGCTGGAGATCGTCGAGGCGCTGGTCAGGACGAACGCGATTGACGTGCTGGTGGTGGACTCGGTGGCCGCGCTGGTGCCGAAGGCGGAACTCGACGGCGAGATGGGCGATTCGCACATGGGCTTGCAGGCGCGGCTGATGAGCCAGGCGCTCAGGAAGCTGACCGGGACGGTCTCGAAGTCGCGGACGTGCCTGATCTTTATTAATCAGATCCGCGAGAAGATCGGTGTGATGTTCGGCAATCCGGAGACGACGACGGGCGGCAAGGCGCTGAAGTTTTATTCGTCGGTCCGCATTGATATTCGACGCATCGGCGCGGTGAAGGACGGCGATTCGGTGGTCGGCTCGCGCACGAAGGTGAAGGTGGTGAAGAACAAGGTGGCGGCTCCGTTCCGCGACGCCGAGTTCGACATCCTGTATGGCGAGGGCATCTCGCGCGAGGGCGATGTGCTGGACCTGGCGGTGCTGCACAACATCGTGGACAAGAGCGGCGCGTGGTACAGCTATCAGGGCGAGCGCATTGGCCAGGGCCGCGAGAACGTCCGCGCCTTCCTCAAGGAGAACAAGGACATCTTTGCGCGCGTGGATGGCGAGCTTCGCAAGAAGCTCGGCATCGCGGGCGGTGCGGGTGCTGCTGTTCCTGACGCGCCTGCGGATGGGGCGGCTCAGGCGAAGGAAGCGGTGCGGGCCAAGAAGTAGCCCTTTTGTCCTGAAGGGGTGTGCCTGTAAAGGCAAGACGCAGATTCCCTTCGGGAATGACAAACAAAAAGGGCAACAGCAACAGGAGATTCCTCCGCTGCGCTACGGAATGGAAATGCAAAAGCGTGGCGCGGGGAATGTGTGTCGATTCCCACCCATGCGCATGATGCCGCGCATGGATGGGGCACCGGCGAATGCAGAAGAGGTGCACCCAGGGAGTAAAACCGCAGGTCCTTCGACTACGGCGGCAAAAGCGCCGCCTGCGCTCAGGATGACAATTTCTATCGGTAAATCTGCTTAAGAGATCCGCTGTCGTTCTCAAGTCCCGCATGCAAAAAGAAGGGCACAGGATGTGATGCCTGTGCCCCCTGGAGGTTGATGAAGACACCTATGGATTGGATGGGGGCGCGGGAGCGTCTCCTGGCTTGGCCGGGGGCTGCGGTGCTCGGCGGTCGTCCTGGCGCTGATGGTCACGCATCATGAACATGCGGCGGCGGGCTGTGTGATCCCAGTCCTGTAGCTTGGTCCACTGGTCAGGCGTGAGCACGCCGCGGATGCCGAGCAACATGCGGGCGTTGGCCCGTTCGAGATCGGCGCGGGCGTGGGCGATGCTGTCGATCTGGCTGAGGACCTTGTTGGTGTCGGGCGGGTTCTCGGCGAGCATGGGCTGAAGTACGACCTCCTGCTTTTCGAGTGTGGCCTTCAGGTCAATCAGCTCCAGACGGCTCTTCTGGAAGATGTCGTCCATGCGCTTCTGCTGGTCGGCAGTGAGGTTGAGCTTCGTGACCAGGTCGGGGTTCTTCCACCACATGCCCGGAGGCGCGATGCGGAGGCCGTCACGCATTCCGTCGGACATGCCGCGCACCATGTGGAACCTGTGCGGGCTGGGGGGCGTTGACGGTGGCGGACCGCCCGGCTGCGCGAGCGCGAGCGGGGCCGCGAGGAGAGAGACCAGGGCAAGAGAAACAATGGGCCGGAGACGCATATCAGTTCTTCCTTTGTTCGGGGGTGGATGAGGGTGCGGTTGTGCTCGCGGTGGGGTCGGCGAGCGGATGCATGGCCGCCGGAACGTCGGCGGAGATGTCCTGCGCGATGCCGTCGAGCAGCGCCTCGTCGGACTCAGCGGGCTGCGCGCTTACCGTGGTTGCGGCGACAGGCTGCGGTGCAGGTGCGTGCGTGCGGTGCAGACTGAGCGGGAGCGCGACGGCGATGGCGAGCGCGGCGGCGGTGGCCCAGTAGAGCATGTGCGAGCGGAAGCCCGGCGCGGGCGCGATGGAGGAGCGGCGCATCGCGGGACGCGAGTAGGTCTGGGCCGCGTAGGAGCCGGCGGCCTGGCGGAAGAGCGTGAGCGAGTCGCGCAGGCTGGCAAGCTCGGACGAGCAGGTGAGGCAGTTGCGGAGATGGTCGTCGGCGGCCTCGATGGCGGCGGACTCGGGCTCGGACGGGAGCGCGAGGAGCACGTCGCAGAGCTGCTCGTGAGTCAGGTGATGGGTGACGTGATGAGTTTGAGGGGTTCTCATAGGGACTCCTTTGCGTGTTCGCCGCGCCTGGCGCCGTTGTGTTCGGCGCGGAGCGTGGCGAGGGCGCGGTAGAGATGGGTCTTGACGGTGCTGATGGGAAGCTGGGCGATCTGGGCGATCTCGGCCAGCTCAAGCTCCTCGACGAAGCGGAGCATGAAGACGTTGCGCTGGCGGGTGGAGAGGCGTGCGACCGAGTCCCAGACGAGGGCGAGCTGCTCGCGTGAGATGAGGGCGGCTTCGGGCGAGCTTTCGCGGTGCGGGATGTGCTCGGAGACGTCAGAGACATCGACGGCGGTCTCAGAGACTTTTTTCCAGAAGCGGAAGCGGTCGGTGCGGGTGTGGTCGCGGATGAGGTTGAGGGCGATGCGCATGAGCCAGGTGAAGATGGCGCAGTCGCCGCGGAAGCTGGCGCGGGCGGCCCAGGCGCGGGTGAAGGTGTCCTGCGTGAGGGTGAGGGCGAGGTCGCGGTCGCGGATGGAGACGAGATGGAAGCGGAAGATGCGCTGCTCGTAGGTGGCGATGAGCGAGTCCATGTCGTCGAGCGGCGTGGCGGCCGGGGCGTCGCGCGGCGTGACGGCGGGAAGGGTCTCGGACGTGATGGCGGGCGAGGACATGAAGTGGCGAATCACCGGCTTTCCTGCGGCGTAACGCTGCTATGGGTGGAGACGCGCGGGAGCGTCTGGAAGACTACAGCAGGCGGCGGATTTGTGACACGGATTTTCGCGGCGGGTTGTATGCTGCTGAATATGCACACCGTCAAGGCTATCTATCCGGGGACGTTTGACCCGCTGACGAACGGGCACCTGGACCTGATTGCGCGCGGGTCGAAGATTGTGGACGACCTGGTGGTGGCGATCCTGCGCAACTCGGAGAAGGGAACGCCGCTCTTTACGGTGCCGGAGCGGGTGGAGATGATTACCGAGGCGACGCGGGGCTTTGGGAATGTCTCGGTGGACACGTTTGACGGGCTGCTGGTGGACTTTGCGCGGGCGCAGGGGGCGAAGGCGGTGCTGCGCGGGATTCGGGCTATCTCGGATTATGAGTATGAGTTCCAGATGGCGATGATGAACCGGCAACTCGATCCGGCGCTGGAGACGCTGTTTATGATGCCTGCGGAGAAGTACACCTACGTCAGCTCGCGGCTGGTGAAGGGGGTGTTTCAGTTGGGCGGGGATGTATCGGCGCTGGTGCCTCCGCTGGTGGTGGAGCGGCTGAAGGCGAAGGTTCCGAGCCGGGTTTAGGTGGTACCCCCCCTCCCCCTATTAAGTACTCAAA
>NZ_DASUBE010000096.1:0-4758 GCF_035763405.1 Edaphobacter sp. | reverse complement strand
CGAGCCGGGCATCAAGTCGGCCACCGCATCGTCCGTCACCAAACCGGCGAAGCTCGAAACCGGCCTCGTCGTCCAGGTGCCGCCGTTCATCAACGAAGGCGAGAAGATCCGCGTGGACACAGCCGAAGGCGCGTACATGAGCCGCGCGTAAGGAACTCTGCGAATGAATCGTACCGATTTGCAGAAGCTGTCCCATGCCAGGATTCGAGAGGCAAAAATTCTCTTCGACGCAGGAGAATATAGCGGCGCCTACTACTTAGCAGGATATGCGGTAGAGTGCGCCTTGAAGGCATGTTTCTCGAAAGGGGTAAAGCGATATGATTTTCCCGATAGGGATAGTGCCGGGAAGGTCTTTACACATAAATTTCGCGATCTTGTGAGGCTAGCAAAGCTAAGCGATGAACTCTCTCGGGCCGAACAGGAAAACTCCAAGTTCTCTGCGGGCTGGGATTTGGTCTGCAAGTGGACAGAAGAAAGCCGCTATTCTGCTTGGAAGCGGGATGACGCAGAGGCAATCCTCGACGCCATCATGAGGAGAAAGGATGGGGTGCTGCCATGGATCAAACAACGTTGGTAAGTCCTGACGTAACTGCGGGGCGTGAAGCTCTGGCGGCCCTCGATGCGGCCCACATCAAGCAGATTGTAGCGCTATTCATGCTGTCTCCAGAGTATGGCGATTGGAGATTTGTTCTTTCGTCGCCGTCTCTCGATCAAACCCGACAGCTTAAGGCTTACGAGCAGGTAACGGAGGCACTTCACGGTCGATTTATATACACCTTGCCTACAATCATGGTGCTGCCGACGAAAGACCCTTTCATACGAGAGCTTCGCAGGATATTTAGCACCAATATAAAAGTGGGACCCAAAACGGTTGTGCGTCTGGGAGGGCAGACGATTGGCAACCGATTCATCTCCGATGCCTACGTTATCCGCATGCCGGGTGTAACAGCTTAGCCATGGTCTGCCATTATCTCGTCAAAGGCCGCGTGCAGGGCGTCGGCTTCCGCTGGTTTGTGCAGCGGGAGGCCGCGGAACTCAGCCTGTGCGGCTGGGTGCGCAACACCGACGACGGCCACGTCGAAGTTGTCGCCTCGGGCGGACCGGAAGACCTGGCCGAGTTGAAGGACGCACTTCGCAAAGGCTCGCGCGGCAGCCGCGTCGATGCCTTCATTGAACACGAACTGGCCGAGAGCGAAGCCGCCGATCTCGGCCCATTTCAGATTGAAGGAGCCTGGTAGAAAGCCGATGAGTCTGCCCATTAACTGCGAACCGCTGAAAGCATTGATCCGCACCGTGCCGGACTTCCCCAAGCCGGGTATCCTCTTCTATGACATCACCACGCTGCTCAAGGACAAGACCGGCTTCGCGCAGTTGATCGACGCCATGGCCGCGCACTACATCGGCCGAGAGATCGACCTGGTGCTCGGCATCGAGGCGCGCGGCTTCATCTTCGGCCCCGCGCTCGCCTATCGCCTCAATGCAGGCTTCGTCCCGGTGCGCAAGCCGAAGAAACTGCCCGCGAAGACGGCGCGCGTGAACTACGACCTCGAATACGGCGCCGACGCGCTTGAAGTCCACCTCGACGCCATCCAGCCCGGCCAGCGCGTCATCATCGTCGATGACCTGCTCGCCACCGGAGGCACCATGCAGGCGACCGTACAACTCGTGCGCCAACTAGGCGGCGAGATCGCCGGCCTCGGCTTCGCCATCGAACTCGACTTCCTGAAAGGACGCGATAAGTTTCAGGAGTACGATGTTCTGAGTCTGCTGCACTACGACGAGTGAAGTGCATCGGAGACCCTCTACGTTTCATCTAATCTACGTCTAACCCAGGTTCAGGAGTCTTTGATGAAGTCTCACGGCTACGCCGCGCACGATAAGAAATCGCCCCTCGTCCCCTTCAGCTTTGAGCGGCGCGACCCCGGCCCGAACGATGTTGTCATCGAAATTGCCTACTGCGGCATCTGCCACTCGGACATCCACCAGGTGCGCGACGAGTGGGGCGGCTCCATCTATCCCATGGTGCCCGGACACGAGATTGTCGGGCGCGTCGCCAAGGCTGGCTCCGGGGTCAAGAAGTTCAAAGAAGGCGATCTCGTCGGCGTGGGCGTCATGGTCGATACCTGCCGCGTCTGCGAGGCGTGCAAAGCGTCGATGGAGCCTTACTGCACCAAAGGCATGGTCGGCACCTACAACGCGCGCGACTACCAGGGCGAGATCATGTACGGCGGCTATGCGAACAACATCGTCGTCGATGAGCGGTACGCTTTCACCATCTCGCCGAAGCTGAACCTCGCTGCCGTGGCCCCGCTGCTCTGCGCGGGCATTACCACCTACTCGCCGCTGCGCCACTGGAATGCGGGTCCGGGCAAGAAGGTCGGCATCGTCGGACTGGGCGGACTGGGCCACATGGCGCTCAAATTCGCGCACTCCTTCGGCGCGCATGTCGTCCAGTTCACCACGTCGGAGAGCAAGGCCTCAGACGCGAAGAAGCTCGGAGCTGACGAGGTCGTCATCAGCAAGGACCCCGACGCGATGGCAAAGCAGGCCGGCACCTTCGACTTCGTGCTCGACTGCGTGGCCGCGCCGCACAACATGAACAGCTATCTGGATCTGCTGGCGCTCAACGGCACGCTCTGCTCGGTCGGCCTGCCGGAGGCACCGCTGTCTGTTGCGCCGTTCGCCATTCTTAGGAACCGTCGCTCGCTGGCAGGGTCGATGGTCGGCGGCATGACGGAGACGCAGCAGATGCTCGACTACTGCGCGGACCACAACATCGTCTCCGACATCGAACTGATGCCGGTCGCCAAATTGGCCGAAGCCTACGAGCGCGTCATCAAGGGCGATGTGAAGTATCGCTTCGTCATCGACATGGCCACCCTGCCGAAGGGCTAGCGCCTTACAGCGTGACCTTCATTGCAACAGTCGCTGTCACCGCGCCGCTGGTGAGAGCATTCGCGCCCGCGCCTGCGGGTGTGCCAATCACCTTGATGGAGTAACTGCCGGGCAGCGTTCCGAGGTCGGTGCAGGTTCCGCAGCCGCTCAGGCCGCCGATTCCGCAGAGAGCGATCAGTGCGATCAGCAGCCCTCTGAATTTGCGCCGTCTGCCGAACGGAAGAAGCAGCACTGCGCCCGCGAATGGCAGCCCGGTGCCGAGAAAGTAGGGCGTCGAGGAGCCGCAGTCGTGCGGGGCGATGGTGCTGATGGCGAGTGTCGTCGTTCCGCCTCCGGCTGGAATCGTGTGCTGGCCGAAGGTGCAGGCGGATTCGGCAGGCAGGTTGGCGCAGGACAGCTCGACCGGCTGCGCGAAGCTCTGGCCGGGCGTGACGGTGACGGTCAGGTTCACGCTGCGGCCTACGCCGATGCTGGCTGGCCCGGTCACGGCGATGGTGAATCCTCCCTGCGGTTGAATCACAGCGGCGTTGATCGTCTCGGCCAGCGCGGGAGAGACGCTGGCCTCGGAGCCGGAGTCGCCTGCGTAGCTCGCGGTCAGGCTGTGGCTTCCGGCGCTGAGCGAGGCGGTGCTGAAGGTGGCGACTCCTGACGAGTTGAGTACTGCTGTTCCCAGGACGCTCGTGCCGTCGAGGAAGGTCACGGTGCCGGTCGGCATCGCGTAGGATCCAGCGGCGGTTGCGGTGAGCGTCACCGGCTGGCCGGAGGCGGCTGGGTTGGCAGAGCTGACGAGGCTGACCGCGGTCGGGTTCTGGAGCACGGTCACGGTCGCGGCGTTCGAGGCCGCGCCCGCGTGGGTTGAGTCTCCTGAGTAGACGGCGGTGATGGTGTGGCTGCCGACGGAGAAGCCGGTTCCTGTCGATGCAGGGCAGGTTGCCGACGGCGTGACCGGGATGGTGCAGATGCCCTGTGTGCCGTCGTAGAAGGTAATTGAGCCGGTGGGTGTCGTGCCGTCGCTGGCAGTGACGTTGGCGTAGCCATCGACGCTCTGGCCGAAGTAGATGGTGCCGGGCGAGGTGATGGTGAGCACGACGCTGCTGGAGACGACCGCAGCGAATGCGGCTCCGGGAATGGCACCCAGAAGCGACGCGGCGACTGCCCTGACTAGAAGACCTCGGCTCGACATAGAGATACTCGGTGGCCCGATTTCGGACAGTCTCTATATCGGCGGCGGTTACTAAAACGAGAGGGGCGGCGTCCGGCAGGGCTCGATTCTATTCCCGGGCTGGGTCTCGGGCGCGCCTCGGGCTGCCCTGGTGTGGCAAAATGCTAATGTCGGGCACAAGTCCCGGCCAGTGCGCCTCCTGCGATGAACCTGCCTAATTCCATTACGATGAGCCGGATTGCCAGCGTTCCGCTGCTTATCTGGATCCTCTCGTCCGTCTTTCCGTGGACGGGGCACGGACAGGTGGGCCTGCGGGGCGGCGAGCAGGAGATTATCGCCTCGATTGTCTTCATCGCGGCGAGCATTACGGACGGGCTTGACGGTTATCTGGCACGCAAGCGCGGGCAGATTACGACGATGGGAATGCTGCTCGATCCGCTGGCCGACAAGCTGATGGTCTCGGCGGCGTTCATCATTCTGGTTGGCTACAATCCGCGCGTTGTTCCTGCGTGGATTGCGGTGCTGGTCATCGGACGCGAGTTTCTGGTCTCGGGGCTGCGCTCGATTGCAGCGACTGAAGGCTTCACCATCGAGGCGAGCGAGATTGGCAAGCTCAAGACGGTCATCCAGATTGTCGCGGTGGTGGCGGCGATCCTGGCGCACCGGTGGGACTACTGGAACTGGGGCGGCTTCATCGTCGG
>NZ_DASUBE010000095.1:0-10901 GCF_035763405.1 Edaphobacter sp. | reverse complement strand
AGGGCTGAAAGCCCGACTCATAGATGCCCAACTAGTCCCAAACATATCGCTCATCAAACTCAACGCCATACCGCTTCAAAAACGAACGCAACTCATCCTGAAACGAACGCTTACGATGATGATCTTCCTGTCTAGCGACGTAATCGACCAACGCACCCAAATCCGTGGGCCCCACGGAAAAGGCAGCGTATCCTCGTTGCCAGGCAAACTTCTTCAACTCGGGCGACTGCATCTTAATCCATTGCGACGATGTAGTTTTCAGATGCCTCACCAACTCCGCGATATTCGTCGTCCTCGACAGACGAATGGCAAGATGGACATGATCCGCGACGCCGCCCACACGAAAACACTCGCATTCGGCATCGCGTGCAACCGTGGCGATGTACGCATGAAGGGTGGATCGCACCTCAGGATTGATAAACGGCCAACGGTCTTTTGTGCTGAAGATCAGATGAACCAGAACAAACGAGAGCGATTGCGGCATCCGCAGAATTATAAATCGGGCCTTCAGCCCTCCCTCATTGTGGACTTCAATACCTGGGGTTTCACCCCAGGCTGGTATAAAGCCGCGCCGTTGGCGCTCTTAAAAATATCCGCCGCTTCTCTTCTGTTCGCTGTTGCCCTCGCAACATCTGGCTGCGCCCAAACGTCCCATTCATCGGCGCCACCCGCACCGGTCGCACAACACAAATTCGCATCGCAATCCACGGCAAAGCCCACAGGGTCCAAAATCACGATCTCCGTCATCAATGCCAAAACCAACAAACCCATCCACGACGAACAACTCAACGTCGCCCTCAAGGAAGACCAGATCGGCTCCGTCGCCATGCCCACCGACAAGAACGGCATCATCGAGGTGAAGACCGGCGACGCGACCATCATCCGCATCCTCTCGAACATGTACGCCGACTGCCGTCCGCGCGGCGAACTCTACACCAGCTACTCCCTCGCGGAGATTCACGCAAACGGCATCACCACCGGCAACCTTTGCAGCGACGCCCACCCCAAAGCCAAACCCGGCGAACTCATCCTCTTTGAAATCCCCAAAACCTTCGTCCCCAAATACCCCAAACCACCGCTGACGCACCTGCCGCACTCAGACGAGAAACCAAACTAAACCAGCAACCCTATGCGCACCTTCGCAACCAACCCCGATGTCTTAATCCCTAAGCCCTAGGCCCTAATCCCTGGGCCCTAACCACTGAGGTCTTATGCTCCACACCTTCGTAGCCCTCGTAGATGACAAGCCCGGCGTGCTCACGCGCGTCGCCTCGCTCTTCCGCCGCCTCAGCATCAACATCGTCTCGCTCACCGTAGGCGAGAGCGAGGCCGCCGACACCTCGCGCATGACCATCGTCTGCGAGGCGCCCGAGCACGCCGCCGACCGCATCCGTGCCTCGCTCTACAAGCTCGAAATCACCCGCCACGTCGACGAAGTAGGCCGCAGCGAGGCCGTCATCCGCGAACTCTGCCTCATCAAAGTCGCCGCCGGCCCCAACGAGCCCAACGGCCTGCACTCGCGCTCGCAGATCTTCGAGCTGGCCGACGTCTTCCGCGCCCGCGTCGTCGATCTCGCCCCCGAATCCATCATGCTCGAGATGACCGGCAGCTCCAGCAAGATCGAAGGCCTCATCCAGGTCCTGCGCGAATCCGGCTACACCATCCTCGAAGTCTCCCGCACCGGACGCATGGCCATGCGCCGCGGCCACCACACCAGCCGCGTCCTCAAGGCCCTCGGCACCGCCGACGCCACCGAACCCCCGCACCCGTCCCGACGCAAGACCGACACTCTTCCTAACCAGTTCGAAAGCGACTAAAAACCATCGACCTCGGATTGCACGGATGGACACGGATTTAACAACACGGTCATTCTGCCCTGAGTGGAACGAAGGGGAAGAACCCCGGCATTTTGCTCGTAGCTGCACAGATTTCCGCTTCCCCACGTTTTATCCGTAAAATCCGCGCAATCCGCGGTCATCACCTGCTTCACTGAGCTACCATTAACCCAAAGGACAAGCACACAATCATGGCAAAGACCTACCACGACCAAGACGCAGACCTCTCACTCATCCAGGCGAAGAAAGTCGCCATCATCGGCTATGGCTCACAGGGCCACGCCCACGCGCTCAACCTCAAGGACTCCGGCGTCGAAGTCCGCGTCGGCCTGCGCCCCGACTCGCCCAACGCCGACCGCGCCCGCAAGGCTGGCCTCCAGGTCAGCACCGTCGCCGAGGTGTCGAAGTGGGCCGACGTCATCATGAACCTCACGCCCGACCAGACAGCGGCCAAAGTCTACCACGCCGACATCGAGCCGAACCTCGCCCCCGGCAAGACCCTCATGTTCGCGCACGGCTTCAACATCCGCTTCCGCACCATCACTCCGCCCGCAGGTGTTGACGTGTCGATGGTCGCGCCCAAAGCCCCCGGCCACCGCGTCCGCGAGGTCTTCACCGAAGGCGGCGGCGTGCCCGCCCTGGTCGCCGTCGAGCAGGACGCCAGCGGAAACGCGCTCAAGCTCGCCCTCAGCTACGCTAAGGGCATCGGCTGTACCCGCGCCGGCGTGCTCCAGACCACCTTCACCGAAGAGACCGAAACCGACCTCTTCGGTGAGCAGGCCGTGCTCTGCGGCGGCACCAGCGCCCTCGTCAAGGCAGGCTTCGAGACCCTCGTCGAGGCCGGCTATCAGCCCGAGCTTGCCTACTTCGAGGTACTCCACGAACTCAAGCTCATCGTCGACCTCATGTATCGCGGCGGCCTCGAGTACATGCGCTACTCCATCTCCGACACCGCCGAATGGGGCGACTACGTCACCGGCCCGCGCATCGTCACCGCAGAGACCAAGAAGGCCATGAAGGATGTGCTCTCCGACATCCAGAGCGGCAAGTTCGCCGAGCGCTTCATCGCCGACCAGAACTCCGGCCGCAAGGAGTTCGACGCCTTCCGCGCCAAAGAGCGCGGCCATCAGATCGAAAAAGTCGGCGCCGACCTCCGCAAGTCGATGCCGTTCCTCGATCCCGTCGTCGTCAAGGATGGAGCCGTAGTGAAGGCCTGACCAATTTCATCAGGTACACTACCTTTATCCAAACCTTCGGACGGCGGCATCCTATCGGGTGTCGCCGTCTTCGTTCTCCAACTATGAACTACCGGCACCGATGTCACGTATAGCTCCGTCAACCATCTGCATGGTCCAACAAGGAGGCCCCCATCGCCACCCCAGGTAGTCTCGAAGCCACACTCCCCGTCCTGCCCAGCGAACCGATCCTCGCCGGGCCGCCCGCCACGCCCACGCCGCTGCCAGAGATCGTCGCCGCGCTCCGCACCATCACCTCGCTCGACGGCCTCACCGACGCCGAATACACCTGGCTCGCCACGCACGGCACCGAGCGCGTCGCCGACGACCGTGTCCTGCTCTTCCGCGAAGACGAGCCAGTCGAAGGCATGATCTTCCTGCTCCGGGGCGAAGTCCAGGTCCGCCGCCGCAAATCCGGCCCCATCGCGCTCTTCATCGGCCGCGCCGGACAGATGACCGGCAAGCTGCCCTACTCGCGCATGAAGAACTACGGCGGAGACGGATTCGCCGTCGGTCCCGTCTGGGCGCTCGACATCCACCAGTCGCTCTTCCCCGAAATGCTCGCCGCCATCCCCTCCATGGGACAACGTTGCGTCTCGCACCTGCTCGACCGCGTCCGCGAGGTCACGCGCATGGAGCAGCAAGCCGAAAAGCTCGCCGCCCTTGGTAAGCTCGCCGCCAACCTCGCGCACGAGCTGAACAATCCGGCCTCTGCCGCGCAACGCTCCGCCGCCTCGCTCTTCGGCGAGCTGCGCGAGTATGGCGAACAAAAATATCGCCTCGGCAACCTCTGCCTCACCGAAGAGGAATCGCAGACCTACAAGAACTGGGTCCGCGACACCCGCACGCGCATGTCCGCCTACTCCAGCGTCTGTAAAGCGCCCAAGAGCCCGCTCGCCCTCGCCGACCGCGAGGAGATGATCACCCGCTGGCTCGAAGTCCACAAGATCCCGCAGCCCTGGGCCATCGCCCCCGCGCTCGCCGAAACCGCCATTCCCATCGACCGTCTCGACGACCTCGCCGCTGTCATCAAACCCGAGATCCTCCCAGTCGCCGTCGCCACCGTCGCCAGTTCTCTGCGCGTCGAGCGCATGGCCGAAACCGTCGTCGACTCAACCGTCCGCATCTTCGACCTCATCAGCGCCATCAAGGACTACTCCTACATGGACCAGGCGCCCATCCAGGACGTAGACCTCGCCCAGTCGCTCGAAAACACGCTCGTCATGTTCAACTCGCACCTCAACGAGGTCACGGTCGAAACCGACTTCGACCCGGCCCTGCCGCCCGTCAGCGCCTACGGCAGCGAGCTGAACCAGGTCTGGACTGCGCTGATCGAAAATGCCCTCGAAGCCATGAACGACCGCGGCACGCTCCGCCTGGTCACCCGTCTAACCGGCCAGCTCGCGCTGGTCGAGGTGTGGAACTCCGGCCCGGAGATCAACCCGGCCATCAAATCGCGCATCTTCGAGCCGTTCTTCACCACCAAAGCCCCCGGCCACGGCCTCGGCCTCGGTCTCGACACCGCACAGCGCATCGTCAGCAAACACTCCGGCTTCATCACGGTCGAATCGAAACCCGGCGCCACCTGCTTCCAGGTCCGCCTCCCCCTCGACCGCGTCGAGGCCTATTAGCGAAGCTCGGAATCTTCCGAAGCAGAATTTGTTGTCATTCCCGAAGGGAATCTGCGTCTCCCTTCGGGCCACTCCAAACCACAATTTCAGGAAAATGCGCTAACCGGCACAGGTCAGGCCACCTCTTCCATCACCACCACCTCAATCGGCTGCTCAAGACATTGATCCAGCAGCCCCATCCCTGCCGGATGCCCCTCCCACCCGGTGCGATTCATCCAGTTCTCGCGGCTCGACCAGACAGAGTGGACAACGAACGTCGATCGATCCCTGGACAGACGGAACAGATCACAGTACAGGCACGTGCGCTCGCGCCGGGTAAACGAGACCAGGCGCTCTAACTCATACTGCATCAGCCGTTCGGAGCCTTCCTTGGCCTGAAACGTCGAGACGAAGGTCGCTGTGCTGCTCATCAGTTGCCTCCAAAAACGGAAAAGTAAGTCATCTTCGGTTGGATGCCTTTCGTAATGGAGGGCAAGATAGAACCTCGCTGTGTCCAACGTAAGGTCTTTGCGGTATCCATACCTCTTCTTATCAGGTAAATAGTTTCCCAAATCGCTGATTAAAAAGTACTTCGAGCTGGCCACCCTCATAAGCCCTGTGCGCACGATACAATTCAAACCGCAGGAAAAATCCATGTCTGCCGATGCCGTATCTCCCAATCCGGTCCAGGCCAGCGACGTCGAGCGGCAGGCGATCGAGGAACAGCTCGAGCGTCTGCTCTCCAATCGCCACTTCAGCCACAGCAGACGTTTCCCTGCCTTCCTGCGTTTTGTTGTGGAGAAAACCCTCTCTGGCGAAGTGGACCAGCTCAAGGAGCGAACGCTCGGCCTCGAGATCTTTGGCCGCCGCGCCGACTACGATACCGCCTCCGACCCCATCGTCCGCGTCACCGCAGCCGAAATTCGCAAGCGCATCGCCCAGTACTACCAGGAACCGGAACACGAAAACGAGCTGCGCATCTCGCTCGAAGCAGGCTCTTACATCCCGCAGTTCCACTGGCCGCACCACCACGGGGCGATGGCTGAACCGAGCGCGGCAGAAACCAGGGAGACCGCGCGCCTCGAACCAGACAAAGTGCAGCGCCGGGGCCGCTGGACCGTAGCAGCGGTCGTCATCCTCGCAGCGGCCGTAGCTGCCCTGTCCTTCGGCTGGCGCTCCATGAGCCGCTCGCCCATCGATTACTTCTGGGGCCCGGTGCTGAACGCGGGCAATCCAGCCATGCTCTGCATCGTCGACCAGGTTCAGGACACAAACCTGGCCGTCGATGCGACCAATCCCGAACATCAGACGACGGTGAAAACGTGGATGAAGGAGGTCAATCTCGACGACCTCTCCACCATCGTCAAGATCAGCAGCCTGTTGCGTGCGCACGGACAGAAGGAGGTCCCGATCAAAGGCGCGGCCGACACCACGCTCTCCGATCTGCGCAACGGGCCCACCATCTTCGTCGGCGCATTCGACAACCCGTGGACCATGCGCCTGACCAAGCCCCTCCGCTTCCACTTCGGCAACGACGCCACCTTCGACCAGGAGTGGATCGTCGATAGCCAGTCCACCAGGCCCCGCGAGTGGTTCACCGACAGGCCCGTCACCGAGACGCAGAACAACTACCGCGAATATGCCATCGTGGCACGGTTCGTCGATCCCGACTCCGGCCAGCTTGCCGTCATCGCAGCAGGCATCGGACAGGGCAGCACCATGATGGCTGGCGATTTCCTCACCGACCCTGCCAACCTTGCCGAACTGGAACGCGACGCACACGCCGCTGGCAACAAGAAAAACGTCGAAGTCGTCCTCAGCACCCAGATCATCGACGGCCAACCCGGCACACCCAAGATCGAAGCCACCTACTTCTGGTAGCCCGGCCGTGTGCCATACTCCACCACGTCATCTCGATCGCAGGCGGCACTTTTGCCGCACCATCACACCACGTCATCTCGACCGCAGGCGGCGCTTTTGCCGCCGGAGTGGAGAGACCCCCGCATTTTTCCTCCACGCCCAATCATCCGAACACCAGCCCGCCCTGCCCGCACGCAAAACGAAAATAGAGGAATGCGCTCCTCCAAACCTTTTCCCTCCCCAATATCCCATTCCCGCAACCACTCAATCCATGTCATCCTGTAAATCCATAGTCGTAATCAACGCCAAAGGAAAATAATGAAGTCGAGCAGCGAAGCAGAGCAGTCTACGCTGAATCAGGCAGAGAAAACCCAACTAGGCTGGCTGGCCCTGGCACTCACGCCCGGCATGGGGCCAACGCGGATATGGCGTGCCATGGAGCGACTCGGCTCGGCGGAAAAAGTGCTCGAAGCTACGCTCACCGAGCTGGAATGCGCCGGGATGCCCGCCTCCTCTGCGCAATTTGTCTTTGATGGCAGAGCGCGCACGGCCGCCGTCGAAGAGATGAAGCACGTGAACGAAGCAGGTGCCACCCTGCTCACGCCCGACAACGAGGCCTACCCCGAGCAGCTCAAGCAGATCTACGACCCACCCGCCGTACTCTGGGTGCGCGGCAACGTCGAACTGCTCCGCCGCCCCGGAATTGCCGTCGTAGGCACCCGCCAACCTTCGCCCTATGGAGCAGGCATGGCCGAGCTGCTCTCGCGCGAACTGGCGCAGCGTCGCCTGGTCATTCTCAGCGGCATGGCACGCGGAGTCGATACCGCCGCCCACAAAGGCGCGCTCGAAGCCGGTGGAAAAACCGTGGCCGTCTGGGGCACCGGCATCGACGTCATCTATCCCAAAGAGAACAAGCGGCTGGCCGAACAGATCATCGAGACCGGCAGCACCATCGTCAGCGAATACCCCATGGGCACCTTTCCCGCCCCGCAGAACTTCCCCATCCGCAACCGCATTCTCAGCGGCATCAGCATCGGCGTGCTGGTCATCGAGGCAGCCGAGTACAGCGGCACGCGCATCACTGCACGCCTCGCGAACGATCAGGGCAGAGACGTGTACGCCGTCCCCGGCAACGTCACCAACAAGAACGCCTGGGGCCCTAACACCTTGATAAAACAAGGCGCCAAGCTCACCGCCACATGGGAGGATGTCTGGGAAGACCTGCCTTCCCAGATTCGCCAGCAACTCGAAGACGAACTGGCCGCCACCCGGGGCGATGAATCGAAAACCCCGGAGACCGCATCCTTATTTAACGACCAGCCTCTGACTGAGCACGAACAGAAGGTCTTCAACCGACTCCGGCACGATGAGGCCACGCAACTGGACGAGCTCATCGAGCATCTGGAACCGGAACTCGGCTCACCTGAGATCTTCGCGGCCCTGTTCGAACTCGAGCTCTCCGGCCGGGTTCGCCAGTTGCCGGGCAAGAATTATGTGCGAGCGTTCTGAACCGGTAACGGAAAGTCACGGCCGCAAGTGGATCTGGTCGCCCGTGCAGGCAGAGTAAGTCCAATGATTATCAAGGCTTAGCGAACAAGCTCCGCATAGTCAGCGGCTGTGGATAAGTGTTGCGCCACTGTTACCTTCCAGCCGGCATTTCGTCAGTTCAGGAACTATATATAGATGACGTGTTCCTCAAAACCGTGTTAGGTTCGCAAGGGAACAGGGTAGAAACGGGAACGAACCGCCTCAGCGGTACGTTCTGTGAGAGATGAAGGGAAAGAATGGCTAAGTCACTTGTGATCGTTGAGTCGCCGGCAAAGGCGAAGACGATCGAAAAATATCTCGGCTCGGACTACACCGTGGAGGCCTCCATCGGCCACATCATGGACCTGCCGAAGAACGACATCGGTGTCGAGCTGAAGAAGCGCACCTTCGAGCCCACGCTCATCGTCTCTCCGGGCAAGGAGAAGGTCGTCGAGCGCCTCAAGAAGCTCGCCGCCAAAGCCGACGCTGTCTATCTCGCGCCCGACCCTGACCGCGAAGGCGAGGCCATCGCCGCGCACCTCTCCATGCAGTTGACCCCCGTCGTCAAGGACAAATCCAAAGTCCGCCGCGTCACCTTCAACGAGATCACCAAGAAGGCCGTGCAGGACGCCTTCCGCCACGCCCGCGACGTAGACGAGAACCTCGTCGATGCCCAGCAGACCCGCCGCGTCTTAGACCGGCTCGTCGGCTATCAGGTCTCGCCGCTCCTCTGGGACAAGGTCCGCCGCGGCCTCTCCGCCGGCCGCGTCCAGACCGTCGCCCTGCGTCTCATCGTCGAGCGCGAGCAGGAGATCAACGACTTCAATCCAGTCGAGTACTGGACCATCGACGCCGACCTCGCGCCCGCCGCCAAGCAGAGCTTCACCGCGCGCCTCATCGGCGTCAATGGCGTGCCCGCGCGCGTCGCCAACGGTGTCGATAAAGAAGGCAAGGAGCAGTTCCTCTCCAGCGCCCTGCCCGACCATGAAGCCGTCGATGAGGTCCTCGGCGAGCTGAAGACCGCCAGGTGGAGCGTCCGCTCCGTCGAGAAGAAGGAGCGCCGCAGCAATCCCCGCGCGCCCTACACCACCAGCAAGCTCCAGCAGGACGCCGCCAGCCGACTCGGCTTCAACGTCCGCCGCACCATGGGCGTCGCGCAGCGCCTCTACGAAGGCGTCGAGATCGGCTCCGAGGGCACCGTCGGCCTCATCACCTACATGCGTACCGACTCCACCCGCGTCAGCCCCGACGCCATCGCCGAAGCGCGCGAGTACATCGGCAAACTCGGCCCCGCCTACCTGCCCGAAAAGCCCAACAGCTACGCGGGCAAAAAGCAGGAGCAGGCCCAGGACGCGCACGAGGCCATCCGCCCCACCAGCGTCGCCTTCACGCCCGACTCCATCCGCCGCCATCTCTCCGACGAGCAGTACCGCCTCTACAAGCTCATCTGGCAGCGTTTCGTCGCCAGCCAGATGGCGCCCGCCGTCTTCGACCAGACCACAGTGGACATCGTCGCCCAGGCAAAGCTCGCCTATGACTTCCGCGTCACCGGCAGCGTGCTCAAGTTCGAAGGACACCTCAAGTTCGAGGAAGAAGACAAGCGCGCCCGCCAGGCCGCCAAAGAAAAAGCTGAAGCCGCCGCGAAGCCCGATACTCAGACCGAGACCGACGAAGACGACGAGCGTCGTCTCCCCGAGCTTGCCGACGGCGAAGCCCTGCGACTCGAAGAGCTGCATCCGGAGCAGAAGTTCACGCAGCCTCCACCGCGCTACAACGAAGCCAGCCTCGTCAAGACGCTCGAAGAGAAAGGCATCGGACGACCCTCGACCTACGCCTCGATCATCAACACCATTCAGGACCGCGACTACGTCAAGAAGATCCAGTCCAAATTCGTGCCCACCGAGATCGGCACCGTCGTCACCAAGCTGCTCGTAAAAAACTTTCCCTATATCTTCGACACCGCCTACACCGCCACGCTCGAAGGCGAGCTCGACGCCGTCGAAGAAGGACACGAGCGATGGACCGACCTGCTCAACGGCTTCTACGACCACTTCGAGAAGGAGCTGCACGTAGCCGAAAAGCACATGGAAGACGTCAAGCGCATGGAGCAGAAGACCTCCGAGGTCTGCGACAAGTGCGGCGCTCCGCTCATTCTCAAATGGGGCAAGTTCGGCAGCTTCTACTCCTGCTCCAACTTCACCAAGCTGAAGCCCATGACCGTCGCTGCCGGCCCGTGGAAGAAAGACCCCAAGGCCTCGCTCAAAAAGGTCACCAAGGCGCTCCACTTCCCCATCACCGTCAAGGCGACCACCGACGATGTCATCGCCTTCTCGAAAGAGGCCGCCGACGCGAAGGAGCTGGCCTCAGCGATTGACGAAGCAATGGGCAAGGGCAAGAAGATCACAGCCGAAGCCTTCAGTTGCGACTTCACCAAGGAGAACTACGCCGCCAAGCCCGACCTCAGCGCGCCCGGCGCGGATGAGACTCCGGAAGAAGAAGCCTGCGACAACTGCGGCCGCACGATGGTGCTGCGCAACGGGCCGTGGGGGCCGTTCATGTCCTGCCCCGGCTACAACGACGACCCGCCCTGCAAGACCATCCGCAAGCTCAACCAGAAGGTGCAGCAGAAGCCGCCCGTGCAGCTCGACGAAAAGTGTCCCAAGTGCGGCAAGCCGCTCCTGCTCCGCAACGGACAGTACGGCGAGTTCATCAGTTGCAGCGGCTATCCCAAATGCAAGTACATCAAGCAGGAGCTGCTCGACGTCAAGTGCCCCAAAGACGGCGGCGACATCGCCGTGCGCAAGACCCGCCGCGGCGACCTCTTCTACGGATGC
>NZ_DASUBE010000094.1:0-59621 GCF_035763405.1 Edaphobacter sp. | reverse complement strand
GTCACGCTGGAGGCCCAGAGTCGCCCCCCACGCGGGGGCGTGGATTGAAACCAGCCCGGATGCGTGTAGCGATGCACCGCATCCTGTCGCCCCCCACGCGGGGCGTGGATTGAAACTTCAGCTCGTCGACCTTCTTCTGCTGATCCTCCGCGTCGCCCCCCACGCGGGGGCGTGGATTGAAACGCGGAGACGGCAGCCATCGAAGCCTACAACGAAGGTCGCCCCCCACGCGGGGGCGTGGATTGAAACCTCAGCCCTGTGGAAAATAAAACATTGACATGATGTCGCCCCCCACGCGGGGGCGTGGATTGAAACTCATCCTGATTGGGCTTTGTCTGCCCGCTGCCATGTCGCCCCCCACGCGGGGGCGTGGATTGAAACTCCGTCCCGTGTTCGTAGTTGGGCATCTCTTCACGTCGCCCCCCACGCGGGGGCGTGGATTGAAACCTCTTCAGCGTCTGCTGCATCGCGCTGGCCAAAGGTCGCCCCCCACGCGGGGGCGTGGATTGAAACCCCGTGGCCGAGCCGTGCCGGCGGCGTCACAGTGGTCGCCCCCCACGCGGGGGCGTGGATTGAAACATTCATAGCTGGAGCGATGACGAGCCCGGCGCGCGTCGCCCCCCACGCGGGGGCGTGGATTGAAACTTAACGCCAGTGTTAGCGCGTCACAACTCGCGCATGGTCGCCCCCCACGCGGGGGCGTGGATTGAAACCGGAAGTTGTCCTCATCAACTCCCATGATGGAACGTCGCCCCCCACGCGGGGGCGTGGATTGAAACTCTGCCGAGTTGCGGATGGCGCTCGCGGTCTGGCGTCGCCCCCCACGCGGGGGCGTGGATTGAAACTGTCACGCTGCGGCATATCGGCAATGTCGATGCCGTCGCCCCCCACGCGGGGGCGTGGATTGAAACGTGGTTGTGTTTGTGGCCTGCGGAGAGGGTTAGCGTCGCCCCCCACGCGGGGGCGTGGATTGAAACGTCCGCATCGTGCAGATGGTGTGGACAGGAAGGTGTCGCCCCCCACGCGGGGGGCGTGGATTGAAACTCCAGCGCCCTTCCAGCATCACCAGCGAGAGTGACGTCGCCCCCCACGCGGGGGGCGTGGATTGAAACGAGGCAGATCCCTTATTCCGCGAAAAGGTAGAGACGTCGCCCCCCACGCGGGGGGCGTGGATTGAAAACGGGCATGTTGCCCGACATGTATTAGTCTTGGAAAGTCTGCCGTGTCTATCAGCCAAAAGTTTTCATCAATTCGGGATGATTTTGCCTCAACCAGGTAGAAATGCTCTGTTGCAATTCCTCAGCAACCTTGATCGCCTGTTCAAGTTCCTGTTCTGAGATATTGCCAGCCGCGTCGTAGCTTGTTGCATTCCGTTTCTTCGAGAAGACTTTCAGCTTCTGAATCAGCTTCGGATCGCTTTTGAGAGTAAGCTCCAAGGACTCAACGATCTTCTGATGATGCCCGGTTTGCACTCTGGTGCGGTAACCACTTGCCCGCAAAGCGATATTCGCGGATGTCAGCGCCGCACTGAATGCCGCCTGAAAGCGGAGGTCGTCGGAGATCGCTTCTACCTTCGAATCTTTAAGGGCGCGTGTGACAATCCCCAACAAGTCCCTGATCTCGTCAGGGCTGGAGGGTTCGGCTTTGAGCCACCCGTATTCAGCCCATTTTTCTAAGCTCATCTTCATCTCCGATCAAGAGCATTTTTTTACCATGCAATACCGAGGTTAAGAAGTGATTTCCGTCTTTAATCTTGGCTTTGAATTCTTTTAGAGAATAGACGGTTGGGTTGATGGGCCGTCCAATGACATTTTCTACTGAAGTCAATTGAGCCAGCACGTCATCCAGAGTCACATTCCCCACAATCATCAAATCGACATCGCTTCCCGCATCCTCGTCTCCTCGCGCAATCGACCCGTAGACCAAAGCAAAGATGATTTGTGAGGCAAGGGGGGCCAGAGCGGAACGAAGCTGATGAAAGATGCCTGAAGTCTTTGCGATCAACGAACGAACGTCTGCAAATGCCGGGTGGTAACTATTTGCCTGATAGAAGACCTGTCGCCCTATAGTTGTCCGATTGAGCAATCCGACTTCCGACAAGGTTTCCAATTCTCGCTGGACGCTGCCGACGCTTGTTCCGATCTCCCTTGCTATCTGGCGAACAAAGAAAGTCTGGTCTGACTTACCATAAAGCAACGCGAGAACACGGCCTCGGGTCTGCCCAAAAAGCAGATCGCCAAGCGAGTTTGGGCCCGTTCTCATAACGAGAGCAATTGTACTCTTTTTGAGAACAAGTAACCATAGAGGATTTGGGAGGGCAATGAGCCGACCCAACTAAGAGCGCCTCATAAATTTCGCTATCCTCAAGCCCACAGTCACCCCACGATAAGTATGCTCTGCTGCTCCAATACGCTCTTTTTGACTGCCAGCCACTCTGAGCGATGTCTTTTAGTATCAATCAGTTGACACCTCATAACCCAAAGGTCGTAGGTTCAAATCCTACCCCCGCAACCAATCAAATCAGTGGTTTACGAAGAGAATTCGAGTGTCCCTTCCGCCAGATTCACTCCCACTGACTCCCATTCGCAAAAATCATGGTTTTAGGCGCTCGCTTTCACTGGCTTGAGCACTATCTCCACGACCTTGCCGTTTGCTTCTCGCTTGGATGAGGTCATGGCCTGTCCGTAAACCTTCGCCATGTACGCCGGAATCGTTATCTGCCTAGGAGGGCTCATCTTTAACAGGAATCCGGATGATGAGCGGGCGGTTCCAAGACGCTATTCCCGGCCTTTTCGGCGCTCTTTTTGGTGCTGGAGTCCTGGGATGGGGTGCGGGCTGGATCGGAGTTGCCCCCAGACCAACAGGAAGTCGCGCTCAAGGCATGTTTCAAGGAGGTATACAACAACGGAGCGTCGAAGCCAGCGCGTATCCTGCTGGCCGTCCGCTCAGTACCGCCTACGGTGGACAGAAAGAAGGGCAAGGAAGCCGAGATCTCAGAGCAGGCCTACTACCGGTGGCGCAAGGAGTATGGAGGGTTGCAGGTGGACCAGGCACGGCTGTTGAAGGAGTTGGAGTCAGAGAACGCGAAGCTGCGCGACGAGTTCCTCAACGGCGAAATTTTCTACTCGATCCAGGAGATGCGGGTGCTGGCTGAGCGTTGGCGTGTCCACTACGACACTATCCGGCCGCACTCCTCGCTGAGCTATTGCCCATCGGAGCCGGAGACCTGGGTGGCAACTATCTGGACTCAGAGATAGCTGCGCTACACTAACAAGCAATCTGGTTCAATAGATCGGGCAGATCAAGTCGAAGAATGAAGGTAGAGATGTCCCTCCGATATTCGTGTGTTCCAGTATTTTGTATCGCGGCTCTAATTGCGACTGTTCCTCAGGTAAGTTCCGCGCAGATGCCCGGCCAATCGGGCCCGGAGTCGCCAGCAATCATAGTCGCGCAAGCTCCGCGCGGATTGCGCGCGACCGTTGGCCATGAGTCGGTTGACGTGACTGTTTGCACGGATACGGTGATCCACGTCGTGACGACACCTGAAGAACAGGTGGACAATTCTTCGAAGCCCTGGATGCTCGCGCCGTCAGAGTCCTGTCCCGGGGCGGAGTTTCACTACGCGGACGACGGGAAAAGTGCGACGCTGACCACCGCGAAGGTCCGCGTTGTTTTCTCACTAACAGCCGGTAATCTCGTCTTCGAGCGGACCGACGGCAGCTCGCTTCTGCGCGAGGGCGATGCAGTTCCGCGGACCTACGTGCCGGAAATGATCAACGGCGAACGCCTCTATCACGTCACCGACCGTTTCACTCCCGACGCGACCGAGGCTATGTATGGCCTGGGCCAGCACCAGAGCGGTCTTTTCAACTATCGGGGCGCCACGGTCGAGCTTGGCCAGAACAATACCGACGTTGCAATTCCGCTGCTGCTATCAACTAAGGGCTACGCCATTCTCTGGAATACGGCGTCGCTGACATACGTGGACAACCGTTTTCCCCTGCTGCTGTCTTTCCGCTCGCTCGCTGGACGTTCGATTGACTACTACTTCATCTATGGCCCGGAGTTCGACGGCATCCTGCATCAGTACCGCACGATGACTGGCCACACTCCCATGCTTCCGGAATGGGCTTACGGTTATTTTCAATCGAAAGACCGCTACACGTCGCTCGATCAGATTCTTCAAATTGCGGGAAGGTACCACGCCGAGAATATCCCCTTGGACACGATGGTTCAGGACTGGTTTTGGTGGAAACATGAGGGCGATCCCGTTTTCAACTCGAACTACCACGATGTGCCGGGTGACCTTACAAAACTGCATGATGAACACGTTCACGCCATGATTTCCGTCTGGGGTCTCATGGATCCTGTGTCGGAAAACTACAAAATCATGGTCGCGCATCACTGGGATATTCCCGGGACGCATGTCTACGATCCCACCAATCCCGCGGCTCGCGACTTCTACTGGAACAACCTGGTCAAGCCGCTCTTCAAGCAGGGATGGGACGCCTTCTGGCTCGACAGTGCCGAACCGGAGGAGTACTGGCCGCACATGGGCGATGCCATTCTCAAGGACAAGCAACTAACCATCGGAAGCGGCGCCGAGTACACCAACATTTTTCCTTTCGAGCACACGCTTGGCGTCCAACAGCATTGGAAAGCAACAACCGATCGGAAGCGCGTCTTTCTGCTCACCCGCTCGGCTTTCCTTGGTCAGCAGCGCGTCGGCGCCACCGTCTGGTCAGGCGATGTCTACAGCACCTGGTGGGGCCTCAGGCATCAGGTTGCGGCGGGTCTGAACTTTGCTCTCTCCGGTTATCCCTACTGGACAACCGACATCGGCGGCTACTGGCCGGCAGTCGATGGACATATTCAAGAGCCGGATTATCAGGAACTTTACGCGCGCTGGTTTGAGTACGGCGCCTTCTGCCCCATCTTCCGCAGCCACGGTCATCGCCCTGAGAACGAGTTCTGGAGCTACCCGCAGGTCGAACCGATCCTCATCGAATACGACAAGCTCCGCTACCGTCTGATGCCATACCTCTACTCACTCGCCTGGAAGGTGACCAGCGATGACTACACAATCATGCGCCCGCTGGTGATGGACTTCCGCTCCGATCCAAACACCTGGAATCTCGGAGACCAGTTTATGTTTGGCCCAGCGATTCTGGTCAGCCCAGTACTCAAATCCGGTGCGACGAGTCGCAGTGTCTATCTCCCCGGCGCGACCACATGGTATGACTTCTGGACTGGCACTTCCGCGCATGGTGATCAGACAATTCAAACAGACGCGCCCCTCGAACGCCTCCCTCTTTATGTCCGCGCCGGGTCAATCCTACCCATGGGCCCAGAGATCGAATACGCCGAGCAGAGTCCCGAGGGTCCCATCGAACTCCGCGTCTACCGAGGGGCAGACGGCAGCTTCAATATGTATCAGGACTCCGGCGACAGCTACGATTACATGAAGGGTCAGCACACCGTTATCCCGATCCACTGGGACGACAAAGCCAGCGTACTCACCTTTGGTGCACGCCAAGGATCGTACACCGGCATGCAGACGACGATACGTTTCCATATCGTGCTCGTCGGGAAGGCCCATGGCGTAGGCGAGGCCGTCACCTCAACCGTCGATAGCGACTTCAGCTACAGCGGTAGCAAAGCAACTGTAAAGTTGCCATGAGAAGCACTCGTCACGTGATGCACAAAGGGACGACGAAGCACAGTCCCTCTGTGCACATATTGCTAGAGCCCGTAATGACTTTAATTCCGTTCTGTAAGCACTGCGCTGTTTTCTTGTTGAGGTCGCGCAGCATGGAGGGATGGGGAACAAGGGGCAGGTTGGCTATCCGAGTGATGTGAGTGACGATGAGTGGCGGTTTGTGGCGCCCTATCTGGCGTTGTGCCGCTGGGTTTCTGCTTTTATTGACAGCTTTGTGGGCGAAGGAGTACAAATCCACCCGTGAATGCGCAATCGATTGTGCACGAGCAGTCAATGTACTCATAACGCTTTTTATCCACTTTCTTTCCGGAGGCATTTCTATGGACTCAACCCATCCTCTTCCCCTCGTTACTCATACAACCAGAGCCTTTACCCGGGCAGGTTTCGTCAGCATTCTGGCCGTCCTCTGGGCGGTTTTGCTGTTTGTGCCAGCGGCGCAGGCACAGTTTCGCGCATCGATCCAGGGCACGGTCACGGACCCGGATGGCGCTGTCATCCCCGACGCTACCCTCACGCTCAAAAACAACGAGACTGGCAGCTTGTTGACCGCGACCTCAAACGCCGCCGGGGTTTACAACTTCGGTGCTCTGCCGCCGGCACACTTCACCCTCACCGCCTCAGCGACCGGCTTCAAGCAGAAGGTCCTGAATGACCTGTCGATCATTCCCGAGCAGGCTAACGCGGTAAACGTCCAGCTTGAACTGGGCGACACATCCACGATTGTGAATGTATCCGCAGATACCGCCTCTGCGATTGATACGCAGACCTCCAACATCGGCGGAACGGTGACAAGCAATGAAATCCAGCACCTTCCTTCCTTCAATCGGGACGTCTTCACACTGACGCAGTTGGCGCCCGGTGCAGTCAGCGACAACGGTCAGAACGCGGGCGGAGGGGTGCGTTCCAATCCCGGAACCCAGGGTCCCGGCGGCTCAGGGAACGGCGGCCCCGCGCCCACTGAAAACGGTCCTCAGGCCAACGCGAACGGTGGGCAGTATGAGACCAATGGCATCTCCATCGACGGCATCAGCACGGTCAGCGCGGTCTGGGGTGGGACGACCATCATCACACCAACCGAGGACTCCATTGACAACGTGCGTATCCTCACCAACAACTACGACGCCGAATATGGCCGCTTCAGCGGAGCCCAGACGTTGGTCACGTCCAAGAGCGGAACAAACCAGATTCATGGCAGCGCCTTTATCGCGGTCCATCGGCCCGGCTGAACGCTTACAACCGCAGACCTCGGCTCGCGGACGGCACTCCCGTTGGCGCTGCGCTGCGCGACTCACAGCGTTATAACCAGTACGGCGGAAGCCTGGGTGGCCCTCTCTGGAAAAACCGCATCTTCGCCTTCTTCGCCTACGAGTCCACACCGAACAGTTCCACGACCCAGAGCACCGGCTGGTACGAAACCTCTTCGCTGCGTAGCTCGGCTTCCTCATCGAGCATCGCCTCCAAGTTCCTCAACTTCGCTGGCAGCGCCCCCGTTGGAACCATTGTCACTTCCGGTGAAACCTGTACCACGGTTGGCCTGCAGGAGGGCGTCAACTGCCACACCATTGCCGGCCAGGGCCTCGACATCGGCTCGCCTCTAACCAACGGTCTCGGCAAACAGGACCCGACGGAAACGGGAACTGCTGCCAATCCTGGAGTGGGCAATGGCCTGGACGGTATCGCAGATGTTGGGTTCTATCTCACCAGCGTGCCGACCACCCAGTTTTACCGTCAGTACAACGGGCGGCTCGACGCCGACGTTACGAACAAAGACCACGTAGCATTCGCTATCTACTGGGTGCCACAAGGCCGCACCAGCTATAACGGTGGCGCGCGCGCCTACAACCTCTTTCACCACGACCAGATCAACGAGGCTATGTCGGTCATCTGGAATCACACCATCTCGCCGACGTTTCTGAACGAGGCGCGCGCAAACGCAGCGGGTTGGCGCTGGAACGAGATATCCTCGAACCCGCATCAGCCGGTTGGGTTGCCTCAAGACAATGTAACGTTCGCTCCAAGCGCTTCACTGAATCAGTTTGGCACCTCGCTGGGAAGTGATCTCAATCAGTGGACCTACAGTTATAAGGATGTTGCCACCAAGGTACTTGGCGCGCACACAGTCAAGTTCGGCGCGGAGTTTACGCAGCTCCACTACCTCAACAACCCCATCGGCCGGCCCACCTATGGGTTCTATAACATCTGGACATTTCTCAACGACGCACCCTACCAGGAGCAGGGCAACTTCAACACTGTCACTGGCCTGCCTGGCGGAACCCGCAACGACGAACGCGGGAAATTCTTCGGCGCTTTCGTTCAGGACGACTGGAAAACGACTCCCACTCTGACTCTGCACGCCGGATTGCGATACTCCTACTTCGGAGCACTCTATGCGAAACAAAACAATCTGCCGCGCGTTGTCCTGGGCAGCGGAACCTCGTCTTACACCGGCCTCAGCATCGAGGTCGGCGGAGGCGCGTGGAACCCGCAAAAGGCTAATTTCGGACCGCAGGTAGGCTTCAACTGGGCGCCTGTCCAGTTCAACAACAAACTGGTAGTACGTGGCGGATTTGGTCTCGACTTCAACCAGGAAGAGATCGCGATTACAGCGAACACCGGCTTCAACCCGCCTACGGCGGGATTCTATAACTTCCAGTTCGGCAGCCCCACGAATCCCGGCCCGGGTGGTGCCGCCATTATCTATGGCATCTCCAGCACTCCGAATTCTCTGTCCGGATTCGCGTCGAACCCGAACACCATCACCAGCTACAACTCCGCCGGCTTGCCGGTGAAGGGCAACGCGAACATCATTATCCTGGGCGATGGTCACGGCAATCTGCCCACCACCTACATCGAACACTTTTCTCTGGACACTCAATATCAGATCAATCGCCAGCTTGTTGCCTCTGTTGGATACCAGGGCAGCATCGGGCATCATCTCATCAATCACCAGACGCCCAATGCTCCGGCTGTGGTCGCCGGATATACTCTCAACCCGCTCGTCACCAGCGGCGATTTCTGGATTAACGGCGGAAGCTCGAACAACAATGCCCTGCTCGTCGAACTCAAGCACCCCATGGTGCACCACCTGCAATTCGACGCGCAGTTTATGTGGTCCAAGAGCCTCGACACCAACGGCTCCGGCCCTTACTACGAAGACCCCTACTTCCCGCTCCACCCGTCCTACTCCTATGGTCCATCGGACTTTAACGTCGGCAAGTCGTTCAAGCTCTTCGGCCTGTGGCAGCCAGTGATCTTCCACGGCAACAATTTTGCTGAGAAGATCGTCGGCGGCTGGTCACTCAGCGGCATCTGGAACGTTCACACAGGCTTCCCGTTTTCACCCACCTACGGGATCCCGTCGTCCTTATACTGCACGCAATGCGGCTACTTCAACATCCGTCCGCATTACCTCGGAGGCGCCGGCAACGACCACAGCAACAAGGCATTCATCAACGGAAGCAACTTCGCCGGCTTGACCGCCGGAGCTACAACACAAACGGCGACGGTGAACGGGAAAGCAGGAACCACCGTCCAGTACACCAACAAGTACTTCTCCACGCCGAACTACTACACCGCAATTCAGTCGGCCAGCGGCACCGGATTCCCCAGCCCGAACCTCTCTTCGCCGCCGCCGCCCGGACTGGTTCGCAATGCCTTCGTCGGTCCTGGCTATCGAGACGTTGACGCCTCCCTGACCAAAGGCTTCGGCCTCCCGAACAACCGCATCACCGGCGAGAGCGGAACGATCGAGATCCGCGCCGACGTCTTCAATCTCTTCAACATCCTGAACCTCAATCCCGGAAGCGTCAGCAGTAACGTCGCCTCCTCTAACTTCAGCCAGGACACAAGTGCGTTGGGAGGCCGCACTGTTACCCTCCAGGCCCGGTTCAGCTTCTAAGTCCAGTGCCCCACAAAACCAAAGAGGGCGCTCCACACGGTGCGCCCTCTTTCAGCCAGACAAGATTCTCTTGACCGATTTCACCGACAAATCCAGGCCACGAAAACGATGAAAATCTTCGCGAGGGCTATCCTCTTCGCCGCAGCAATCCTTCTCCCCGCCGGCATCCTCTACGCACAGGCTCAAACAGAACAGATCACCATCGACGTCAGCGCGCCCGCGACTCCCTTCCCTCACTTCTGGGAGGAGATGTTCGGCTCCGGCCGTGCCATCCTGACACTCCGCGAGAGCTACCGCAACGACCTTCGCGCCGTAAAGAACGTGACCGACTTCCAGTACGTCCGCTTCCATGCCATCCTGCACGACGAACTCGGCGTCTACAACGAAGACGAACACGGCAACCCCGTCTACAACTTCGACTACATCGACCAGGTCTACGACGGCCTGCTCGCCAACGGCGTCCGGCCCGTAGTCGAGATCAGCTTCATGCCCAAAAAACTCGCCTTCAACCCCGACGACCTGCATCCCTTCTGGTACAAACCCAACGTCTCACCGCCCAAAAGCATGGAGAGGTGGGACGACCTCATGCGCCACCTCGCGCAGCACCTCGTCGATCGCTACGGAATCGATGAAGTATCGAAGTGGTATTTCGAGGTGTGGAACGAACCGAACATCGACTTCTGGGGCGGCATCCCGCGCAAGGAGTCATACTTCAACCTCTATGCCCACACGGCGCGTGATCTGAAGTCCGTCAGCCCTCGCCTGCGAGTCGGGGGCCCGGCGACCGCCGCAGCCGCATGGATTCCCGACTTCCTGCAATTCGCCGCCGAGAACCACGTGCCGGTCGATTTCGTCTCCACTCACGCCTACGCCGACGAGCCGGTGAAGCGGCTGCTCGGTACCGATGAAGCCATCCCGACCGAAGACCGTATGGGCGCGGTTGTGGCCAAGGTGCGAAAACAAATCGACGAATCGCCTCTGCCTCATCTGCCGCTGCTCTGGACCGAGTGGAACGTCACAGCGAAAGACAATGCGAGAGAGACGCCATACGTCGGCCCTGCCGTAGCCAACGTTATCCGCGAGTGCGACGGCGAGGTAGATTACATGTCTTTCTGGACCTTCTCTGAAGTCTTTGAAGAAGGCGGTCCCGCGCACGCACCGTTTCAGCACTTCGGTCTGCGCGCCATGGGCGGCATTAACAAACCCGCCTTTTACGATTTCGCCCTGCTCCACAAACTAGGCAACGAGCGGCTCGCCAACAGTTCGCGCAACACGCTCGTCACCCGCTTGCCGAACGGCTCGCTCTCCATCGCGCTCTGGAACCTGGTCGATCCCGGCGACACACCGCACAACAAAACAATCTCGCTGCATGTCTCTGGCGTTCCAGACGATGCCGCAGTCTCCATTGAGCGCGTAGACGAGACACACGGCAACGTCATGCCCTTCTACAAAGCGATGGGCAGCCCCGACAGCCCAACGGCAAAGCAAGTCGAAGAACTAAACCATGACACCGCCTTCGGCCCACCCGAGCAGAAAAAACTCATCGGCGGCGCGATCACACTCACCCTGGGCGCCAATGCACTCTATCTTCTTCACCTCCCGGCGGATGCCCAACCCAAACAATAAAAACGCAGTGCATCTCCACTCCGACGGGGTACAGCTAAAATGATTGAGGACCATCGGGCCCTCATATGGTGGCAACTCCGTCTTTCATTCTCAGTCCACGCAAAGCATCTTCCTTCGATAAGCGAGACAGCATGACCATCGAGAATCCCGATACGCCAGTTCACGAACCATCTCCCAGATCCAGCCTGAAGGATCTCGCCCTGCATCTGGGCCTCTCACAGACAACCGTCTCCCGAGTCATGAATAACTCGGCCGAGGCTTACCGTATCTCAGCCGATACGAAGGCGCGTGTCCTTGCCGCCGCAGCGAAGGTGAACTACAAGGCCAACCATTTCGCGCGCGGCCTGCGCAACAAACGCAGCCAGACCGTCGGCGTCATCGTGCCCGAGATCAGCGACGGCTACTCGACCTCCGTGCTCGGCGGCATCGAAGACGTGCTGCTGCTGGGCGGCTACTTCTACTTCGTCGTCAGCCACCGTCACCGCGCTGAGCTGCTGCGCGAATACCCTTCCCTGCTCCTCTCACGCGCCGTCGAAGGCATCATCGCCGTAGACTCGGCCATCGACGGAAACCTCCCTGTGCCTGTCGTCGCCGTCTCAGGCCATCTCCACGGACGCTTCACCGTCAATATCGAATTGGACCATCTACTCGCCGCACGCTACGCGCTCGAACACCTGCATCGCCTTGGCCACACCAAAATCGCCTTCATCAAAGGCCAGAGCTTCAGCTCCGACACGCGCGCTCGCTGGCGCGCCATCTGCAAGGTTGCCGACGATCTCGGCATCGCCATCAACCCGCGCCTCACCGTGCAGCTTGAAGGCACGGCGCTGGGCCACGATCCCGGCAGAGTAGCTGCTGTCCGCCTGCTCGAAAGCGGCCAGCCCTTCACTGCAATTTTCGCCTTCAACGACCTCTCAGCCATGGGCGCAATCGTCGCACTGCGCGAAGCCGGAATCCACGTCCCGTCCGATGTCTCCGTCGTCGGCTTCGACGACATTCCGAGCGCCGCCACCAACAATCCTCCACTGACAACCGTGCGCCAACCCTTGCAGGAAATGGGGCGCGTAGCGGCAACCATGCTGCTGGAGCGGATTCGCAGCGAAGAAGCGCGACAGCAGAACCGGCCAACGCTCATTCTGCCTACCTTCATCGAACGGCAGACCACCGCCCGCGCCGCAGGCCTGCGCAAAGCAACCGAACCTGTCCTCCTGCGCACAACCCGCTGACGAGCCTCCTGCAACGTGTACCGGCAGATCATCTAACTGAATCAAGAGATGCCCATGGACAGACACCTCGACTTCGACCACGCAACCAACAGCGTGAACCGCAGACTATTTCTACAGACACTCACCGGCAGCGTGCTCGCAGCAACGTACTCTTCGCCACTGCGTGCCTTCAGCATCGAACCGCAGACTATAGATCCTGGAGTCGCCTACAAACTCCGCCCTGAAGAAGAAGCATTCCTCGACCAGCTCGAACGGCGAGGCTGTTCGTTCTTCTGGGAGCACGGCAGTGCCATCTCCGGCCAGGTGCTCGACCGTGCCCACGCCGCTGGCCCGGAGACCCGGCGCCTCGCCAGCATCGCAGCAACTGGCTTTGGCCTGACTGCGCTCTGCATCGCCGATTGGCGGCACTATCTTCCGCACAACGAAATCCTCAAGCGCGTGCGCACCACCATGCGCTTCCACTGGGAAAAGCTGCCGCACAATCACGGCTTCTTCTACCACTTCTCCGACATCGACACCGGCGTACCCGCCAACCGTACCGAGCTGTCGCCCATCGACACGTCACTGCTGCTCTGCGGCATTCTCACCTGTCGCGCGTACTTCAAGGACGCGGAGATCCACGACCTCGCCAACAAAATCTACGAGCGAGTGGATTGGCCGTGGATGCTCAACGGCGGCAAGACCTTCGCCATGGCCTGGCGCAGAGACCAGGGCTTCGAGACGCATCGCTGGGACACCTACTCCGAAGAGATGATGATGTACCTGCTGGCCATCGGCTCTCCAACGCATCCCATCGATCCGAACTGCTGGGACGCCTTCGCGCGGCCGCAGGTGGACTACGAAGGTCTTCATTACATCAGCAACGCCGCGCCCCTCTTCACACACCAGTACTCGCAAGCCTGGTACGACTTCCGTCACAAGCGCGACGCCTATGCCGACTATTTCGCCAACTCAGTCATCGCAACGCTGGCGCACAAGCGATTCTGCCTGTCCATGCCGAACTACTACAGCGAAGATTACTGGGGCATCACAGCCTCGGACTGGATCGGCAGAGATGGCGCGGGACACGGCTACACCGCGTGGGGTGGTCCGCCCGCGCGTGGACCGATTGACGGCACTGTTGTCCCCGCGGCTGCGGCGGGGTCTCTTCCCTTCCTGCCGAAGGACTGTCTGCATGTACTGATGGCGATGAAGGCGAAGTACGCAGACAAGGCGTGGAGCCGCTACGGCTTCGTGGATGCCTTCAATCCGCGTCTGCCCTGGTACGACACCGACGTGCTCGGCATCGATCAGGGCATCAGCGTCATCATGGCGGAGAACCTGCGCTCGGGCAAAGTATGGAGCATCTTCATGCAGAACCCTGAAGCGCAGGCCGCGATGCAACGCTGCGGCTTCATTGCGGTCTGATTACCAGGCGTGATAAAAGCCGTCGCGTTCGGTGATCTCGACGTTGGTTCTGAAGAGGTCGCTGAGGCGCGCGGCCGTCAGCAACTCCGTCTTCGGGCCGTCGGCGATGATGCGTCCGTCCTTCATCATCAGGATGCGGTCGATCTCGGGCAGAATATCGGCGATGTGGTGAGTGATCAGCAGAATGCCGGTTCCCTGCTGCGCGAGCTTGCGAAGCAGATGGCGCAGCTCAACCTGCGCGGCGAGGTCGAGCGCGTTCGAGGGCTCGTCGAGCAAAAGCATCTGCGACGACGCAACCAGCGCGCGGCCAATCATGATGCGGCGCTGCTGACCGGCGGACATCTCACCAACCAGCTTCGCGGCCAGCGGTACGGCGTCGATCTGCTGCATCACCTGGTCGGCGCGCTCGCGCATGGCGTCCGTCACGGTCAGGTTCGGCCAGAGCGTGCTGCTGGAGAAGAATCCGGTCAGCACCGCGTCGCGTCCCGTCGTCGTGAGCGTGGGTCGGCCAGGCAACTCGGTCGAGACGACGCCGAGGCGCTTCTTCAGCTCGGTCAGGTCCCATCGCTGGCGGCCGAAGATGCTGACCTTCGTCTCGGGCTCGCCTTCGATCGCAACCAGCGGATAGCACTCGCAGGTGATGGTCTTAATCAGCGTGGACTTTCCGCAGCCGTTGGGGCCGAGGATGGCGATGTGCTCGCCTGTGTTGACGGTGAGGTTGACGTCATGCAGGACAACATTGTCGCCGCGGGCCACATTCACATGGGTCAGTTCGAGAAAGGATGGCATGTTGTTTTCTAGGATAGATGCTCGCGCCCAGAAACCGATGCAACCTGCCGGGACAAAAGGTGTTAGAGTTTTGTCGTTCCTTCCATCCAGATCCGACAGGATGCTCCGCGATGCTTGGTGTGCTTGCAGATGTGCTCCTCATTCTTGTAACGGTTGCCTGCTCGCTGGCGACGATGGTGCTGCTGAACCGTTTCTGGCCGTACGAGAAACGGAAGGCTCACAACGACCTCATCGGCTGGCATCTGGGCGTATTGGGCACGACTTACGCGGTGATCCTGGGCTTCATGCTCTACACCGTGTGGACCAACTTTGGCGCTGCGAGCGTGAACTCCGAGGCGGAGGCGAATGCTCTGGTGAACATTCACCGTCTCGCCCGCGGCCTGCCCGACGTTCAGCGGGCACAGATGCGCGAGCTTGCGGTTGAATATGCGGACTCGGTGATCGAACGAGGTTGGCCGGCGATGGCGCGGGGCCAGATCAATCCGGAGAGCAACCAGATCAGCAGGAAGATGTGGCAGACGCTGATGTCGATCCAGTCGCCTTCGTGGACCGAGATCACCGCGGAAGACCACGCGCTCTATGAACTGAGCACGCTGACCGAGCACCGACAGGTTCGGCAACTGGAGGTCACGTCACGGCTGCCCAGCGTGCTGTGGTGCGTGTTGCTGATCGGCGGCGTGCTGACCATCTTCTCCGCGTGCCTCTTCGGGCAGGAGAATGCACTCATCCACGGCATTCAGGTGTTTTCGTTCGCGTTCCTGATTGCGCTGGTGCTGGTTGCGATTGCGGACATCGACCGGCCCTTCCAGGGCTCCGTGCATGTCGACGACTCAGCGTTCACGCGCGCGCAGATCAACATGCAGGGCGAGCCGTAACGGCCAGCCCTCCTGTCTACATTCCTTTGAGCACGGAGCCGATGATGCCGCCGAGTGCGCCGGCCTCCGTGGTCTCGACCGCGCGCTCCTTGGGCAGGTACTCCTGAATCTGGTGCGCGAGTTTGGAGATGGGCAGCGTCTGCAGCCAGACGCGGCCCGGGCCGGTAAGCGCGGCGAGGAAGATGCCGTCTCCTCCGAAGATCATGTTGCGGATGCCAGGCACGCGCTGAATCTGGAAGGCGACGCTGCCCTGAAACGCGCCGACGTGGCCGGGGTGGACGAGGATGGTCTGATTGGGCGCGAGGTCTTTGATGACCAGCTCACCCGAGAGTTCGAGCCAGGCGATTCCCTGCCCGGAGATCTTCTGCAACAGGAAGCCGTCGCCGCCGAAGATGCCTGCGCCGAGCGACTGCTGGAAGCCGACGCCGAGTTCGATGGCAGACGTGGCGCAGAGGAATCCGTGGCGATGGACCATGTACGGCATCCCCTGCGTGACCTCGACCGGGACGATGTGGCCGGGGACGCGCGTCGCAAAGGCGACCTCGCCGACACCCCCGACGGCGCGGTACTCGGTCATAAAGAGCGAGCCGCCCCCCGCAACGCGCTTGATGGCGCCGAAGATGCCGCCGCCGCCGCCGTGCTGGGTGTGGGTTGTCATCTGGACGTTGGCGGACATCCAGGAGAGTTCGCCTGCCTCGGAGATGATGGCATCGTTGGGATCGAGGGCGAACTCGAGGACGGGCATGGTCGTGCCGAGAATGCGATTCTGCATGGCTGCTCCCTGTGCTGCTTGCCGTGACTGGGGAAGTATACCCCTCCCGTATTAAAGTATCCAAAGTCCTTCAAACAAAGGATTTAGGTCCGGACTACCCGCGCACGTTCATGGCCAAAGTAAAAGGCCCGGACGGTGCCCGGGCCTCTTTCTCTTCTGACTTAATGGTAGCAGCCGTGTCAAGCGGTCGAGGTGTGGAAATCGTTGCACTTCATTCGCTGAGACGAGTCGAGACGGATGTATGATGGCTCCCCGGCAGTCGGAAAGGAGCAGCTATGTCGGTTTCCAAACATGATCGTGATGAATACGAAGAGGGTTTAAGCGACCGCAGCAAAGGCGTGTTCGATCAATTCATTAATGACATATCCGGCAATCATCCGGACTCAGGTGCTTACTACAAGGGTCGTCAAGGCGAGCAACTGGACGAAGACAAGGATGACGACTGACGTAGTCGGTGGAAAGAGTGTGTGCATTCCCACCCTTCGCGATAAAACCGCGAAGGATTGGGCATCCGGAGGTTCGTTCGTTGACGATAAAAGCAGAAGCAGATTCCTTCGCTTCGCTACGGAATGGAAATGCAAAAGGGTGACATTTGCACCCAGTTAGAAGCTGACCTTGGCCGACAAGGTGAGCTGGCGGTTGTTATTGGACGTTCCCGAGATGATGCCGAAGCCGTTGAGCGAGGTCTGCGTCACCGACGAGACGTTCGCGCTCGGGTTGCTGAACGAAGGCGTGTTGGTGAGGTTAAAGAAGCCCGGAGCGCGACCAGGTGTAGTTGGCGCCCACGCTTCCGCCGTTCGAGAAGCGGCGTTTCGTCTGAATCTGGAGCGCGTTGTAGTGGCCTGTGCCAAGGGGAATCTCCGACGTAATGCCCGCCGAGATGCCTAGCGACTTATTCAGCGGCTCGCCCGCGACGCCGGGAGGCACTGCATTGATGTTGATGCCGGGAACTTCCCGGATGATCAGGTTGCCAACGTAAGTTGCCTGCACGGTGACGCCGGGAAGCACTTCTCCGTCTCCAGTAAGGCGGACATCGCGATGATGTCTATTGGAAATAATTTCTGTATTGACTGTCGTTATGTTGTGGTCTAGCATTTCGCCCGTACCTCAAACTGCGGTCAGACCACCGCTCTCTTTCTCTGGAGGCACTTCCCATGAACAAGCTACTTCTCTGGGCAATGGCATTTGTGCTGTTGCAAACGGCTGCATCAGCACGGGCGCAGATCACCATCGACACCAGCAATGCGAAGGACTGGAAGGTATCGAACGGCGTCGTTTCGGTGGATTGGCTGCCAGGCAACGGGCGCATCTTCGGCATGCATTGGTCGGCATTTCCGAACGAGCAGATCATCGACCAGACCAACAAAGACCATAACGGCCCCAAGGGCTTCTATATGGACAATGTCGGCCCCGGCAGTGGAACTCCGACTAACGGCTATTTTCTCGATCCGAACGGAAAATACATCGATTGGTGGGTCCAATTCCCTGCCGGCGCGACCAACGCCTTCACCTGGTCGCAGCACGATATTCTCTTCGCGGGCGACCCGGGCATCCATATCTATTTCGTGCTCGACCACGGCCCGGGAGACATTGCAGGCGGCATTGGGCAGATCCAGTGGGTGCTGCGCAGCGACCTGAGCCAGTTCACGAATACCTATTCGGTGAACACGGGGCTCAACAACCTGGGCGCGACGACCGTCCCGATGCCCGATTCTGTTCTGTTCGGCACCGGCATCACCTCGGGGCGCAACGTGCAGGATGCGACGAGCGACCTGCATGGGCTGCCGCTTCCTGCTGGCTTCCGGCGCGGGTTTTATACCAAGTATGACTATTCGAGCTACGAGTATCTGCACAAGGCCGAAGGCGTCTACGGCAACTCGATGGCCGCATGGATGGTAGTGCCGAGTTCGGAGTCGCTGACAGGAGGGCCAACGAAGCAGGACCTGATCTTCACCGGAAATCTGCTGATTATGGAAGCGTACTCCAACCATCTGGACAACCAGATGAACTTCAGCGTGCCGCAGGATGCGGTGATGCACCGCCTGTATGGACCGTTCTATCTGCACTTCAACGCATTCAGCACAACGACTCCGACGGCTGCATCGCTTTATCAGGAGGCGCTGGCAGCCTCAGCGGCAATCGCTCCGGCTTACGATGGCGAGGCCCAGTTGCTGAGCAATGGCTATGTGCCTTCGACCGGTCGCGGCGAGGTTCATGCCGCACTGAAGAGCGCGAAGGGGCTTGCTTTGAATCAGGCATGGGCCGTGCTGAGCGACAACCAGACCAACATGCAGTATTCACACGCAGGCAACGAGTACTGGATGAACGTGAATCCGGGCGGCATCGCCAATTTCCACGGCGTCGCGCCGGGCACGTATCGGCTTTCGGTGTACGCGCTGGGCAAGTGGGGAGAACTGCGGCAGGACAACGTCGTCGTCAGCGCCAACCAGACAACGAATACTTCGGCAAACTTTGTTGACGAACACTTCGGAACGGATGCACCCATCTGGACGATTGGCACGGCAGACCGCTCCTCGCACGAATTCCTGCACGGACAGATTGCCAACCCGGTTGATCTGGACGGCAACTATACGGACTCGTACACGGCACGGCTGGGCAACTCCGTCCAGGATGACCGCGAGTTCTGGGGTAACTGGAACTACTGGGCAGACTTTGCAGCCAACAGCGGCGCGGTGGTTTACTACGCCACACCGGTCGGCACGACTCCCGCGACCAATGATGTGACGAAGTGGAACTACAACCAGTGGCACAGCTTCAATCCGAAGCTGTATGCGGGCGTCTACAACCCCGCAGACGCCACGACGGACGGCTACAAATACATCTGCCCGACCTACGTTGGCAACTGCGCGACAGCAACGATTCCCGACTGGCAGGTCCACTTCACCACCACGGCCGACCAGCAGGCGCAGGGACAATATTTTGTTCTCTCCCTCGCGCTGGCCGCAACGGAGGATAGCCCGACCTTCTCGCTGAACGGGCATCCGCTGACGTGGCACGGCTTCAACCTGAAGAACTCCGATGCGGGCGTGCGCAGCGGGTTTTCGGGTACGACGCAGTGGGTTGTGTTGCAGTGGGATACGAGTATGCTCAATCCTCCGGGGCAGGACAACATCATCACCTTCCACGTAGGACGCACGCAGGGCATCATGTACGACGCGCAGCGCGCGGAGATTACCAATACCTCGGCCGACCACACGGTCACGGGCTGGAACGACTATGAGTTCGTCTACGGGAGCACTTACGAACCGGCGAACGATGCGGTTGCGAACCAGTGAAGTCTTAACACCGGTCGCACTGATTAAGGACGACCGCGGAGTGCGCGGATGACACGGATTAAAATCCGCGCTGATCCGTATCATCCGCGGTCGTTCCTTTTGTATTTATCTGCCGATGACGTGGACGATCTCGCTGTCTGATTTCGTCCAGGGCCTGGGGCCGGTGGTGGTGAGTTTGCCGGTCTCGTCGTTCCAGTGAAGATGGGTAAGTTCGAACTTGCCCTGTTCGTAGTCGTAGGTGGACCCGTCATCTTGATAGATGGTGGCGTCGCCGTCGGAGCCGCTGTAGACGCGGAGTTCGGCGATGCTCTGCTTGTCGTTCGTGCTTTCGACCGGCGTGCCCAGCGGCAGGATCGATCCCGCGCGAACAAAGAGCGGGATGGTGTCGATGGGCGCGGCGACGGTGATGCGCTGGCCGCCGTGGACGCGCTCGTTGGTCCAGTAGTTGTACCAGTCGGCACCTGCCGGCAAGTAGATCGAGCGTGAGGTTGCACCCTGGTCGGTGACCGGAGCGACGAGCAGCGCGGGGCCGAACATATACTCGTCTCCGATGTTGGCTACGTTTGGGTCATTCGGAAAATCCATGAAGAGGCCGCGCATGAAGGGCGCACCGGTCTGGTGTGCGTCGTAGCCCAGCGTGTAGATGTACGGCATGAGCTGGTAGCGCAGGCGGAGAAACTTTTCGAGGATCGGCTCTGCCTGCTTACCGTAAGACCAGACCTCGTTGTGTTTGCGGCTGCCGTGCGAGCGGAAGTTGGGCTGGAAGGTTCCATACTCGAACCAACGGACGTAGAGTTCGGGATAGTCGTCGTAATGGCCGACGTTGTCGCGCGCGTCGGAGGGGTCGAGCAGCGGCGTGTGTTCGGGCTTGTGATAGCCGGGCAGATACTGCCAGCCTCCGATGTCGGTGCTCCAGTACGGCATTCCGGAGGCGACAAAGTTGATGCCGGTGGGCACCTGGCGCTTAAGCGTGTCCCAGTTGGGCGAGATGTCGGACGACCAGAAGATGGCTCCATTGTGCTGCGCGCCGGTGTAGGCGTCGCGCGCAAGGACGAGGGCGCGCGTCTTGAGGTCGTGGCGGTATCCGTTGTAGAGCGCGGCGGTGTGGAAGAGCGGATAGACGTTGAAGTACTCGGTGCCGGGGCCGATGTGGAAGTAACTGCCGTTAGGAGGCAGGTCGGGCTCGGTCTCGTCGGCCCAGAGCGCGTCGAAACCTTTGGAGAGGATGTTGTCGCGGATGGTATCCCAGTACCACTTCGCGGCTGCGGGGTTGGTCGTGTCGATGTCGGAGCCGGCGCGGTCGTAGGGCAGGCCGTTAGTGGGTGTGCCGTCGGCCAGATGCATGAACCAGCCATTATGCAGCAACGTGTCGTAGTAGCGCGAGCCGGGGACAAAGCGCGGCCACACGCTGATCATGGTGTGGAAGCCCATCTCGTGAAGCTGCCTGTTCATGGCGACGGGATCAGGCCACTTCGCCGGGTCCATGTCCATCTGTCCCATCTTCGTGTAGTAGAACCAATCGACGACAAGCACGTCGGCGGGCAGATGGCGGTCGCGGTAGCCCTTTGCCACATCGAGCAGCTCCTCCTGCGAGCTATATCGCTGCTTGCACTGGATGTAGCCGTAGGCCGATTTGGGCAGCATGGGCACGCTGCCCGTGAGCAGACGGTAGCCTTCGTAGATTTCGTCGTAGGTCTTACCCGCGATGACGAAGAACGAAACGCGCTGGCCGACCTGCGAGGTCCAGCGCGTCTGATCGTTGAAGCCGAAGGCGACGGTGGTTTTGGAGGGGTTGTCCCATAGCAGGCCGTAGCCATAGTTGGTGACGACGAAGGGAACGCAGACGCTCTGGCCGGAGGGCGCGTTGTAGTCGTGCTCGCAACGGATCACGTGATTGCGACGATCGAGAAAGCCCTGCTGGTTTTGTCCGAGGCCGTAGTAGTGCTCGTCCTTGGGCGAAGAGAACGACGCGCCCACTTCAAAGAACGGATCGTCGGTGGGTCGGCGGTCGTAGAGCACACCGGCGTTGCCGTCCTTGTGGTTGGGCACAGACATCTGCCAGCCCTGCATGTTGAGCAGATCTTTGCCCTCGGGCGTCTTGAACGAGATGCCGACGCCTGGCGTGGAACCTGAAAAGAACCTGGCAATGTCGGCGGCAGTGCCGGTGGGCGTCCACTGGTGGCTTGCGCCGACGGTGACGACGATGCGCGAGGAGCGGTAGGTGTCGCCCTGGTCGCTGCTTTCGTGCGTCCAGCCTGTTGCAGAAGGCTGCGCCGTAATGCCGTAGCCGGGGGCCGAGGTCGCGTCTGCCTTGTTCAGGCTGAGCGTGACGCGGAGGATGTTCGGCGCATAGGGCTCGAGCATGACGGTCGCGTTCTGGCGCGTGAGGACAACCGCGTTCTGATTGTTCTGCGCATGCGAGGGAGCTGCTGCGAGCATCGTCATCGCCGCGAGGCAGAGCATCAGGCGAACGATGCAAGACGACTGCTGCTGAATTTTCTGGACGGTAACACTGGGCACATGGCTCGGCAAGGACTGCATCTTGATCGGACCTCTCCTTCGGGCGATTCGTGGAACGGACGGCTGCGGTCCGCGTAAAGCTATAAAGTGAATCGTTTTAGTTTAATCACATCTCCCATGCCCGATACCAGTAAAATGCTCGTCATCGGCAAGATAGCGGCTGCGCGGGGACACTGCGCGGCGGCAAAAACTGCTTGAGTTCGGGCTTCGCGCGATGTAGGATTTTTGTTCTGTCTTCCCCAGGCCCCAAGTGTTAGAAAGCGTGTGATTACGATGCATGGTTCTCGATGGAATGGGTCGTGTATGCAGGGCGGATTGTGCCTTTTAACAGCATTCGCGCTGGCGTGCACCGCAGGGTGCGGAACGCATGTGGCCAGTACACCTTCGGTGGGTGGCGGTGGCGGGCTGGCCCAACCGCTCGTCGTATCGGCTCCGGTGCTCGGCTTCGCGTGGGACTCGAAGGCCGGCACGCTGCGGCAGATTGACGGCGTTCCGGGCGCTGCGCACGTGGACGCCTCGGCCAACACGGGCGACGGTTTTGCGCTGGCGGTGGCAGCGGACAGCCACGACTACGCCCTGCTGCTCGACGCGAAAGGCGCGCTCTATCTGGCGACGCTCGCGGGCGGCGTTCCGCAACAGATCTCGACGGGACCGTGGAGCGGCGTGGCCATCAGCGCCTCAGGCAGCTACGCCGTTGCGTATGCAAATACAGGAACGGCGCCGCAGCTCATCAGCGGTCTGCCACAGCAGCCCGCGTTTCACACCATGGACGCACAGGGAATGCATATTTCCTCAGCGGCGGTGGGCGACGATGGCACCGCTCTGCTGGCAGCCGGCGTGAGCAGCGGCGGGACCGCGGTGCTTGCCGTGCCGATGGGCGCGAGCGCGGTACGCGCGTTGACGGTGGGCGCCGTGGGAGGCATGGCGTTCGTACCCCGCACAGACCGTGCACTGGTGGCCGATGCTGCCAGCGGAGCGATGACGCAACTCACACGTGTGAACACTGAGCCGTCGGCAGCGGCAGTGAACGGCGCAAAGCTCGCGCAGCCTGTGGGTCTGGATGTAAGCGCGGACGGTCGCTGGGCGCTGGTGGCAAACGCGGCGGGCATGGTGACACGGATTGACCTGAGCGGTCAGACGCAACCGGCAACGGCAAAGTGCGGCTGTTCGCCAACCACCGTCGCCACCCTGAGCGGCGCAGCATTCCGGCTGACCGAGGCAGGCACAGCAACCGGCTGGATCGTCGATGCAGGCGGCGCAGCGCCTCGCGTGCTGTTCGTTCCCGCCCTGCCTGGGCAAACGAAAGCGGAGGGCGGGCAATGACGCGCACAGGCCTCGGTCAGATTCGGAAACAGGGAAAGTTGATGCCGCTTGCCTTTACGTTGCCGGCCGCGCTGCTGGTCGCGCTGCTGTTTGGCGTCTCGAACACAGCCGACGCGCAGGCGGTCCTGCAGATCACCCCCGGCAGCCTCTCCGTGTTTGCGGCCGGCTCTGGCACGTGCCCGTCGCCGGTCAGTTATCTGCGAGGAGGGCATGTGCAGGCCCAGATACGCAAAGGTGGAGTCAAGCCGCTTGCCCAGGGCGACGGCTGCCAGGCGTCGCTCTACGCCAATCTCCAGACGGTGTATGACGTGACCACCGATACAACAGGGAACGCCTACATGGTGGACTACCCGAACAACGTGGTGCGCATTGTCCACTCAAACGGCAACATCTTCACCTTTGCCGGAGGCGGCACCGGCTGTCCCGGACAGACGGACGCCATCGGCGACGGGTGCCTTGCCACGCAGGCAGTATTGAACGGACCTTCCGCCATTGCATTTGATGCCAGCGGCAATGCTTACATCGCGGAGTACGGATTCGTCGGCAACATTACGCCGCGTGTGCGCAAGGTGAACACCAGCGGCATCATTACGCTGTTTGCCGGAAACGGCACCAATGCCTATACCGGTGATAACGGCCCCGCGACCAGCGCGTCGATGGAAGAGCCGACCGGACTGGCAACGGACGCAGCGGGCGATGTGTTTATCGTTGACCTCGCCGCAAACGTCGTGCGCATGGTGGACACCACTGGCACCATTACAACCTTCGTCGGCGGCGGCACCGGATGCTCTGGGCAGACGGACTCGATTGGCGATGGGTGCCTGGCGACTCAGGCAACATTGAATGGACCATTCGGAATCACCGTCGATTCCACAGGGAATCTGTACATCGCGGACACGAACAACAACCGAATACGCGAGGTAAGCAAAAGCGGTGGCGGCATCTTTCTCAAGCACATCATCAATACCATCGCCGGAACGGGCGCGTCGGGATCAAGCGGCGACAACAGCCCCGCAACTGCGGCTGAGTTCAATGGACCTGAGCGTGTGGAGCTGGATCAGGCAGGCAATCTCTATATCTCCGACAGCCTCAACCAGCGCATCCGTAAAATCGACACCACAGGAACTATCACCACCGTCGCAGGCGGCGGCTCCGGCTGCACCTCGACGCCGTGCTCGGCCATCGAGGACACTGGAAATAACGGCTCGGGCAATCTGGTTGGACTGGCTCTCGATACCTCGGGCAACCTCTATCTCGGCGCAGGCGATCAGGTTGAAAAGGCCGGGCCGCAGGGAGCCATGGCCTTCCCAAACACCATCGTCGGCCAAAGCGTGGTCGAGACCTTCATCTTCACCAACCTGGGAACAGCAGCGGACACGCTGCCCAGCACCGCGACCGGCTACAGTATTACCGGCAATGGCGACTACACGATCACCGGTGGCACCTGCCTGACGAACAATGTTCTCGCGGTACACGCATCCTGCACATTGCAGGCAACCTTTACGCCGGTGGCCACGGGCGAGCGGCTGGGGCTGGTCTCTTTCACGGACACCTCCGACGGAAGCCCGCACTCGCTCAACCTCTACGGGCAAGGCTACATCGTGCAGTCGCAGACCATCACTTTCCCCGCCATCTCGAACACCACCTACGGCGCCGCGCCCGAGACGCTGAACGCAACTGCCAGCTCGGGATTGCCCGTGACCTACAGCATCGTCAGCGGTCCGGGCACGATTGTGGGTAACACAGTGCACATCAACGGAGCGGGAACCATCGTCGTGCAGGCAGACCAGGCGGGCAACGCGGCCTATACCGCTGCCGCTCCTGTGCAGCAGTCGTTTACAGTGGCCAAGGCCATCCTCACCGTCCGGGCGAATCAACTGGAGCGATATACGGACCAGACCAATCCGCCGCTGCTGACTTACACGATGACCGGCTTTATGTTCCCCAACGATTCGCAGGTGAACTCCACCACCGGCCAGCCCTCGCTGACGACCAATGCGCCATCGAACCCACCATCTGGCGTCTACAACATCACTATCACGCAAGGCACGCTCGCCTCAGCCAACTACACGTTCAGCTTTGTCAACTCGTTTCTGATCATCAGCACTCCCTCCTCGACGACCACAACGCTCGCCCTCTCGACGCCAACCGCCACCACCAGTCAGATGGTGACACTGACCGCGACCGTGACGACCATCGAGCCGCTGGTTCCGGGGCGCGTCACCTTCGTCGATTCCAACGGTGGCGTCATCGGGCACGCGCAGATCGCAGGGCAGTATCCCGGCCCTGGATACACCACCAGCAATGCAGCCATTACGCGCGCCTTTCCTCCGGGAGTTCACGTCATCACGGCCAACTACGATGGCACGGGCGGCTACACGGCCAGTTCGTCTGCCCCGCAGACCCTGACCGTGACGGGAACGCTTCCCTCCTACACCACGCTGACTGCGGTGCAGAACGCGACGAACCCGGCCAACAGCGACCTGACGGCGGTGGTCCTCGGCTCGGGCACGCAGACGCCCGCAGGCACGGTGAACTTCAACGACCTCGCCACCGCCGCGACGCTCGGCTCGGTCACGCCAACCGCGGCAGGCAGCAGCTTCCGCTTGAACCAGCTCCCCACCGGCGTTACCGCCAGCCACATCGCGGTCACTGATCTGGATGGTGACGGCAATCTCGACATTATCGCCACGGATCATGGAAATATCGACATCTTCTGGGGACAGCCGGACGGCACCTACAGCTCGCCTGAGGTGCATACCGTGGGCACGAGCCTTCAATCCATCGCCCTCGGCGACTTCGATCAGGGCGGAGACACCGACGTTGCGGCTATCGATTCCGCCACAGGATCGGTCGTCGTTCTCTTCGCTGACCAGGGCTATTCCACGACGTTGCAAATTCCCTCGCCCAGCGTTCCCGTCGGCCTGGTCGCGGCGGACTTCAACGGCGACGGCGTTCCCGATCTGGCCGTCGTGCAAAACAACGGGCAGAACCTCGTCACCGTTCTGATGAACGATGGCACCGGCAATTTCTTATACCCGCAGAACTACGGTACAGGCAGCGGGGAAGACATGACCGCAGGCGACTTCAACGGCGACGGCAACCAGGACCTCGCCGTCTCCACCGGCTCCAATGTCGAGATACTGCTGGGCCGAGGCGATGGCACCTTCCAACCGCAGATCGCCTCAGCAGCCAGCGGCTCCGCCATCACCACAGCCGACCTCAACGGCGACGGCAAGCTCGACGTGGCGCTGGCAAACTCCACGTCCGTCACCATCGCGCTGGGCAAAGGCGACGGCACGTTCAATGCGCCTGCCACTGTCCCCGTTGCAACGGTTGCCTCGTCCATCGCCAGTGCGGACTTCAATCAGGACGGGCACGCCGACATCGTCACCAGCAACGCCGGGCTCGGCAACCACACCACCAGCGTGCTGCTGGGCAAAGGCGACGGAACCTTCCAGACGCCTGCAACCTACAACGCGGGCGGTGCGCCGGGGGCCGTCTCAGTGGCCGACCTCAACGGCGACAACATGCCGGACATCGTAATGCTCGACCCGTCCGTCAACGAGTTCACTACGCTCACCGGCGGCACGCAGAGCACGGCGGCGCTCGCAAATATTTCCATCATCGGCACCGGCATCCATCCCGTGGCAGCCACCTACGTGCCGGGTGCGGGATCGAACTACGCAGGCAGCACATCGAACAGCGTCAACATCAACGCGCAGCCGCCCACGCTCACCGGCATTCTGCCGCTGGAGATAGCCGCGGGAACCAACGGCCTGACGATCACCGTCAACGGCGCAAACTTCAGCCCGTATGCTCTCGTGCTAGCCAACGGTGCGCAACTCGCCACCATTTACGTCAGCGCATCGCAACTCACCGCAACAGTTCCCGCGGCACTGCTCGTGCAGCCAACGGCCATCCAGATTCAGGTGCTCGATCAGGACCTGTTGACGAGCGCGGCCACCCTGACGGTCGTTCCCGACGTCGTGCTCACCTCGCTCAAGCCCGCACTGGCCGTAGCCCAGAGCGGCTCGACCACGATCACAGCAACCGGAGCAAACTTCACCGCGACCACCGTGCTGCGCTTCAGCGGAGCCGCGTTGCAAACAACGTTCACCAGCGCCACGCAACTGAGCGCGACAATTCCTGCCGCCAATCTATCCTCGGCCCAGACGGCGCAGATCACCGCATTCGACCCGGCCTCCGGATCGCTATCGGCGGCAGCTCCCTTTACCGTTCTGCCCAGCCCGTCGGTCGTCTTCAGCGGGCCGCCGACGTCTCCTCCCGCAACGCAACCCGCGCTGACCTTCCAGCTTTCGCAGCCGTATCCCATTGCGCTCGCCGGAACCATGACGCTGACGTTTGCACCAAGCCAGGGTGAGCCGGACGACCCGTCCATCCAGTTCGCAACCGGCGGTCGCACGTTCAACTTCACGCTGCCCGCCAACAGCAGCACTACGCCTGCCGTGCAGATTCAGTCGGGCACGGTTGCAGGCAACATCACCGTCACGCTGACGCTCACCGCCAGCGGAGTCAACGTAACGCCCTCCAACATCGCGCCCGTCGTCATCAGCGTTCCGAAGAGCTCGCCCGTCATCACTGCTCAGCACATCGTCCGCAACGGAACCACGATCACGATCTACGTCACGGGCTACTCCACGTCCCGCGACATGACCAATGCATACTTTGACTTCACTCCGGCGACAGGATCCAAACTCGGCCTATCGAACTTCACCGTGCCGGTCGGGACTCTGTTCACCGGCTGGTTCACTTCAGCGGCATCGAACCAGTACGGAAGCGCGTTTACGTACTTCCAGTCGTTCACGCTCAACAACGACGCGGCCAGCATCGGGTCCGTCACCGTCACACTTGAAAACTCTCAAGGCAAGTCCGAGCAGGAGGTAGTGCAATGAACCTACACCGGGTCAATACAACAAATCTGTACGAGCGATGGGCCTGGTTGCTCGTGATCGTGCTGCTCACCGCACAGACCGCAATCGTCCGCGCGCAGAATGCTCCTCCCATGCAGTTGCGGATTACCATCCTCGACGGCGAAGGCTCGCTCAACAACATCAGCGAACGCACCGCGCGCGAGCCGATTGTGCAGGTGGAAGACCAGAACCACAAACCCGTCGCTGGCGCGCTCGTCCTGTTCACTATCCACGGACAGGGCGATGCTGGCGCAACGTTTAGCAATGGCTTGACGACCTTCCAGACCACGACCGACGCGGTGGGCAAGGCGGTGGCCAAGGGCCTCACTCCCAATGCACACGCAGGATCATTCACCATCAGCGTAACGGCAACGATGGGCGCAGTCACAGCCGAGACCGTCATTCATCAACAGAATATTGAGCCGAGTGTCCCGGTCAGCAAAATCGTCAAGCCGCATCGCGCCCTGGTGACTGCGGGCAACATCGCCTTCGTCGGGGTCGTTGCGGCCATCGGCGCAGTGATCGGCTGGAGCGCCGCTAACGCCAACTCCGGCCCGGGCACCACAACCATTCAACCGGGCACAGGCGGTGTCAGTGCGCCGACAGGCGCCGCGCAGACTGGCCGCAGATAGCTCTCGCTCAGGGCTGTCTCTGCCTGCTCAAGGCTGCTTCACATTTGCCTGCGCAAGTACCGCATCGATGTTGGCCAGATACTTCCGCGAGCGCGCGGCCTCGTCCGTCTGCGGGTTGATTGTGATGACCGCGTTGAAGTACTTGCGCGCATCTTCAAGCAGACCCAGACCGCCGGCCTGGTTGTACTGCTCCGCCATCACCAGCCCCAGCCTGTAGTTCGCGTAGAGATCAGTCGGCGTAATCGCCAGCGCCTTCTGGCAATAGCTTGCCGCGTTGTCATAGTCCTTCTGCATCCAGTCACAGTCGCAGATGCCGACGTATGCCTGCGCGCGCAGTTCGCGCCAGATGTCCTGCTGGGTCGCGCGCTTCTTCGTGCCCATGCCAATCAGGCTGCCCAGCAGATAGTAGTTGAGCTTCCCCGCCAGCGCACTATTGAAGTTGCTGAGCGAAAGATACTGCTCATACTGTGCCTTTGCTTCGGCGCACTGCTGCTTTTTTCTCAGCGCCTCGCCCAGCCACAGATGCGCCTCCGCATTTGCAGGCGCATATTTCACAGCCTGCTCACCCGAATCCACCGCCTGCGCGTAACTGCCCTTGCGCACAAATGCCTGCGACTCCAGATACCACGCCATGCCATTCGACGCATCGCGCTTCGTCACCGAATCCAGTTGGCGAACTGCTTCGTCCAGGTCGCCCGTGTCGAGCAGCACCGCCGCATAGCTCAGGCGTGCCTCCAGATACTCAGGGTCAATCGCAATGGCCTGCTTGAATGCCGTGATGGCGTTGTCATCGTCATACAGCGCGTGATACGCGCGCCCCAGATACAGCGCGGCCTGGCTGTAGGTGGGGTCGATGGTCAACGCCTTCTGAAAATCCGCAACTGCCTGCTTGTAGTTTGACTCGAAGCCTTTGTTGTAATGTTCGAGTCCCTGATCGAAGACATCGACGGCGGCATGGTTCCTCTGGCGCGCAATCAGAATGCGGATGTTCACCGTCGTGTCCTGGCCGGGATAGATTTGCATCTCGCGCGGGCCGTCCGGTGCATAGCCCGCGTGTGCACCCCGAATCGTATGCGGGCCAGGCATGATGCCCGGGAAGCGTTGCGCCACTCCCTTCTTGAAGACGCCGAGGCTCTTGCCGTCGAGCCACACTTCGGTATCGTCCATGTTGGTGTCAATCACGAACGTGCCATAGCGCAGCGTCCCCGCGCACGCGGGTCCCGTGCATTTCGTCGAGCTGCCCGGGTTGTACGCCAGCACCATGTTCGGATCGAAACTGCCGCGCTCCGAGGTCGGGTTCTGCCGCGCGTGCGTGGCCAGGCGGACGTTCTCATGTACGTACTCGGCAAGCTCGTCGGCTGTGACGATACCGTCGCCCGAGGTGTCGGCCTCGCCCTCAAGTCCCTTGATGACGTAGTACGTAAAGATGCCGTGGCCGCCGCCCCACTGCGAGCTTTCAAAGCTCTGCTCGCGGTCGCGGCTTGCAGTCAGTGAAAAGATGGACGTGTTCAGATTGAGCAGGCTATGGTTCACCTGCGCCGTGTCGTCTTCTGGCGTGATCGCGCCGCTGTGACAGGCATCGGTCAACAGCACCTTCCACTTGCCGTGAATGCGCCCGCCGATGAGCTTGCCGAGTTCCTCCATCGGAAACGCGGTGGCAGAGATGTTCGTCGGGTCAATATCGTAGGGCGCGATGTACGCCTTGCCTCCCGAGATAAAGCCATGTCCCGCAAAGTAGATGACGACACGATCATCGGGACCAGTGACGTTCGGCAGCCAGTCTTCAAGCTCGTGTTTCAGGTTCGCCAGAGTGGCCTGATCGTCGATGAGCTTATGCACATTCTCCGGTGGAAACTGCCCGGCAGTCGCGCTGATGAGCGTCGTGTACATATCGGCAGCATCGCGGTCCGGATACTGAAGCTGCGCCTTCGCAGGCAGGTTCTTGTAGTGCGAAATGCCGACCACCAGCGCGTAGCTGCGCGGAATCGTCACCGGTGCGGGAGCGATGGACTGGCCCGAGGTCTTGTCCTTTGCAATAACAAGATCGCGCTGGGTTGCGTCGGCAGCGGGAGCGGTCTGCGCGGGCGCAGGTGCGGACGCCTGTGCGACGAGGCCGATGGGAAAGAATAAGCACAGCGCGAGAGTAACGAGAAGTGAGCGCATAGATTAATGATGGGCGATGCGGAACTGGTAGATGATCGGAGCGTCGCCGTCCGATGCGGGAGCGATGACCGACGAGTCCGTTTTGCGAATGACGACAATCTCGCGCGGCATCAGCTTCGCCGGGCCGGGATCACTCGGCGAGACGGCGCTTGCACCAGCTTTGTCGTCCAGACACTCACCGCGCGCGCGAAAGATGCCGTCATCGCAACGCGGCAGCATCTCAGCAGGCAATGGCTCAGATGGAGGCGGCGCAAGCACAGGCGGAGGAGGCGTCGACTTCTCGCCCACACGCGCGGGCGTGACCGTAAAGAAAACCGTCTCGTATCCTGCTGGTTTGTCGATGCGGAACCACGAGCCGCTTGTGGCAGGAATGATGTATTCGCGTCCGCGCACGATGCGGTTGTCCGCGCCAGCCCTCGCTCCGGGAAAGAGCTTCAGATATTTTCCCGACGACGCCTGATCGGTCACATAAAGATACCCATCGAAGTTGGAGCGAAAGCGAAACCGCACCAGGTCGCCGGTCTTGAAAACATGCTGCGGGTTAACGACGCGCGCCGTCTTGCCCACCTGCTGCTCCAGCACGACCTCCATCTTCTGCGACTGCGTCGCGGAATCTGCGCCGAACTGCTGCGCCATGCAGGCAAAGGCGGACAACCCAATCATCAGCGTGCATCGGAGAACGAACATAGGGCCTCGTCGCGCTGCGGTTATTCGTGGTCCAGAATCAGGCTGGCGAAGACGCGGGAGGCCGCGTCCTTGCCGTGGTTCACAACATAGATCGCCTTCTCTCCATACTGCTCGTCGCTGGTCTCCTGCTGAGACGTGTCCTTGACCAGCGTGAGGTCGCGGCTCTGTAGCTTCTCAACCAGCGCATCGGTAATGCGATTGTCCGCCACTATCAGAGGCGCGGCATGCGGAGGCGTGGGAGCAGTGCTCGTGGGAGCCGGAGCAGATGCTGGCGCGGACGACTTGCGCTGCAAGCCGAAGATGACCTGGTCGAGATCGGCAATCGGCTCGCGGCTGAGCAGGATGAACAGATGCTCCTTGCCCGGCTGCTGATTGAACTGGAACGACTCGTCGCTCGCGCTGGGCACCAGATACACGCGCCCCGCCTCCACATGGTTCGACTCAGGAGCAGCGTTCTGCGCGGGAAACAGCGGAATCCAACTGCCGCTCGAACCCTGCTCGATGATGTAGAGATAACCGGGCTGGTTGGCCATCACGCTCAGCTTTACTTTGTCGCCCGAGTGAAAGACCGTCTCGGGAAATACCTCGCTGTAGCCGCCATCGCTCTGCCGCGCGAGCAGCGTGTAGCGCAAGCCAAACGGCTGCGCGGACATCTTCGCCGAAACGCGCACCAGGTGCGGCTGCGCACCGTAGCCGCTCGCCGTCACCAACTGCGGATCAATTTGTGAGCCCGCGTGATGCCGCTCGGCCATCTCGGTGCCCGCGGTGTCTGGAGTGCTATCGATCTCCTTCGGCGACGCTTTGTGTTTTGCAATGTGGACCTTCGCAGTCTTCTTCGCGGATTTGCTCGTTGCAGACGCGGCGGAAGCAGCCGCCGTCTTAGCCGCAGGATTCGGGGCCACGCTGACCAGGTCGCTCGCCGACCAGAACGCATCGCGCGCAGTCAAACCATCATCTGCCGTCTGTGCTTGCGCGCACACGATGCAGAATCCAAATAAGAGTGAGAGTACAAGTAGCTTCTTCATTGAGCGTCATCCTTACCGTGGAAGCAGTGATTGCAGCCTGAGCCAGAAGGACGGCAGCGCCACGTTCCGCACGCACCGAAAACCGATGACCGCCGAATGCTGGTCCACCGGAAATCCTCTCCTCATAAAGGCGCGAAAGAAGATGTCGCCATGGGGAGAGAAACTACCGCCCTTGATAATACACCAGCGTCTGGAGAAGGAATTTGTGCCCAGCACCTTCTGCATGTCCGCATATTCGGCCTCGCCTGCGGGAAACGCAGAGGATGTCCACTCGAACGCGTTACCCGCCATATTGAGCGCGCCATACGGGCTGCGGCGATCAGGAAACGAATCGACCGGCTGCAATGCATCCGGAACGCCGGCGGTCCACGCATCCTGCCCCCATGGATACGGGCGGCCATCGGTGCCGCGCGCCGCCTTCTCCCACTCTTGCTCGGTGGGCAGCCGCTTCCCTGCCCACGCCGCATAGGCCTTCGCGTCTTCAAGCGACACATCCACCACCGGGTCGTCGGGCTTTGTCGCAAAATCAGAAGAGTTTGGCGGAGCGTGACCTGTGGCATCGCAGAACCGCTTGTACTCCGCGTTCGAGACCTCGGTCCTATCTATATAGAAGCTGCCGAGCGAGAGCGTCTGGCGCGGGTTCGGCGAATCGGCTGAGTTGTCACCGAAGATGAAGCTTCCGCTCGGAACCAGCAGCATCATTCCATGATCGTCGGCGATCTGCCGCGCGGGTCGCGTGAGCAAGAGTGCCGCCACGAGCCCCACCAGCACGATCAAGATCGTGCTGACGGCAACCGCCGCAAGTTTGCCGCGCATTCCAGACGCCGTACGCGCCGTCATTCCCGCCTGCTCTATAGCCGCAGGCGGCGTAGGCATTGCGCTCTTCGCCGGCGGTGGAGTCGCCGTAGGAGTAGCAACCACAGTGTGTCTGACGGTCGAAGGCGACTTCGCCGGCTCTGTCTCCGGCATCGGAGCAATCATCGGCCGCAACTGGCTTGGGCCGGAGTTCACACCCAACGTCGTCAGCGTCTGCAATAACTCTGCCGCGCTCTGAAAGCGATCTTCGCGGCGCTTCTGTAGCAGCTTCTGAATTACTGCGTCGCACGAGGCCGGAATCGCCTGATCGTACTGAACGACGGAAGGCGGCGGCGTAGAGAGATGCGCCATCTGAATCGCCGTCGCGCTCTCGCCCTCGAAGGGGTGCCGCGCCGTCAGCAACTCGAAGAAGACGACACCCAACGCATAAAGATCGCTGCGCGCGTCGCACACCTCGCCGCGAATCTGCTCGGGACACATATAGAACGGCGTGCCCAGACTCTCGCCCATGCGCGTCAGGCCATCGGGCAGGTCCGCAGTTTTTGCAATGCCGAAGTCGAGCAGCAGAGCGCGCCCCATACCATCGAGCCGGATGTTCGCCGGCTTCAGGTCGCGGTGGACAACGTGCTTCGACTCCGCCCACACCATCCCCTCGGCCACCTGCGCCAGAATGTTGGCCGCGTCGTAGGGCGAAAGTTTTCCCTCGCGCCGAATGAACTGCGCCATGTCCTCGCCCGGAACATACTGCATGATGATGTAATGCAGCCCGTTGCCGTGGCCGATGTCGAAGATCGGGACGATGTTCGGGTGGCCCGAAAGCGACGCGGCAATGCGCGCTTCCTGCTCGAAGCGCGCCACCACAGCCTCGTCCTGCGCGAGATATTCAGCCAGCACCTTAATAGCGACCCAGCCGCCATGAAAGCGATGCCGCGCAAGAAACACCTGCGCCATGCCTCCGCCGCCGATGCGCTCGACCACCTCGTATTTTTCGCCCACCAGAGCTTCCAGCTCCGCGCGCTGACGTTCAAAAGGATTCATGCTGGCCCAAATTGTACGATGCTCTCCCGCATCCTTCGCCGGTTTTACTCACGCCGCGTTCCTCATGCAACACCTGCCTCCGGCAGAATCACGAGCGCCTTCGAGAACCGCTCAAAATCAGGCCGCACCTTCAGCAGTTCCTGCTCCAGCGTCGTCAGCGTAATCACGCCGATCCACTTCGCCGCTCGCACATACGTCTGCACCTGCACCACCGTCATCCCGTTCAACGGACGATGCTTCACCATCAGCAGCATCGCCTCGTCTGCGCCCGCAAATTCAGCGGGCATCGGCCCGGCAATCGCAGGGTCCTGAAACGTGTTCCGCATCATCGTGAGTTGCGCGTCGAGATACAGCGAGAGTTTGTCGCCGGCCAGCAGCGTGTCCTGCCCTACCGTCACGTTACTCGGCACCACACCTTCCTCTGCCTTGCGAATGCCGAAGTCAGGCACATACACCCAGCCGTGCGGAACCAGACGCACCTCCCACCGCCCGATGCACAGAGTCATCGCGTTCGGTCCCGCCTGTGTCTGTACCCAGTCCGCCATCAATCCCCTTCAACCCTTACGCATGGTTTGCGCTCACAACCTGCCACGCAGCCATGACGACGAACCGAAGTTTCTCTTCAAGCTGCCGCGCCGTCTCCTCGCCTGCAAAGCTCAGAGAAAAACCGTCCAGATCCTTCGCCAGCGACAGCGCCGATGAAGCCGCCTGCACAAGTGGACCCGCATCGCCCGCCGCGTAACTCTTCGCCGCCGCGTTCACGCGATCCAGATCGCGGTTGAGCAACGGGAGCGCCTTCTTCTGCCACCGCGAAACCTCGGCGTGCTCCTCAGGCGCCAGCGCAAGCGCCGTCCGCAGAGTCGTGACGAACTCATCGAACGTGTGTGCGAAGCGGTCCACTGCCTGTGGTGGAATGGTCGAGACCTGTGCCATCGTTACAGCCCACCCGGCCTGGCGAATTTCTGGACAGACTGCGCCGCGGCATTTCCCTGAGAGGTCCACACCTGCAACTTGCCTGAAGCATCCTTCGCTGCCTGTTGCGCAGCCTGCTGTGCCTGCTGCACATTTTGCTGGGCCTGCTCGACGGCCTGATTCGCCTGCTGCTGCGCTTGCTGCGCCGCTCCCTGCGCGGCCTGTTGCGCTTGTTGTAATTGCTGCTGCGCCTGTTGTACGTTTTGCTGCGCCTGCTCGACATCCTGTTGAGCCTGTTGCTGAGCCTGCTGTGCTGCTGCCTGGGCTGCCTGCTGCGCCTGTTGTAATTGTTGCTGAGCCTGTTGCACGGCCTGCTGCGCCTGTGCAACTGCCTGGTTCGCCGCCTGCTGGGCCTGTTGCGCCGCCGTCTGCGCAGCCTGTTGCGCCTGCTGCAACTGCTGCTGCGCCTGCTGGACAGTTTGCGGTGCCTGGTCAGCGGCCTTGCCAACCCATGCTTTCATGCCCGCGGGATCAGTCACCTGAAGCGCGGCAATGGCGTCCTTCGTGCTCATATACTGACTCTGAACAGCGGCAAGAGGCGTGGTCGCCCAAAAGTTGCCCGGCACGCTCTGCTCCGCGCCGCACGCCGAATAGAGCGTTGTGCCCTGCGGAATCGTCGCCGGCTGCACGCTCTCAAACGTCGCCGTCACCTCAGGCGGAAGCTCGGGAAATCCCGGCTGTTGCAACGGAATCGGCGGCAGGCTCGTGCCGGGAGCCGCCGTCGTCGCCACCACTCCGTCCGGCTGCATCGTGGACTGCACCGCGTTGGCTGCGGGTGAAGGCGGCTGCATCGGAACCGGCACACCCATCGACTGCAACCCCGCCGACATGCTGACTACGCCGGCCGCGCCCGCCATGCCCACCAGCACAGTCTCCGCGCCCATCACCGCAATGTCCGGCGGCCCTACGCAAACCAACTGGTCGGTCACGCGCGACTGCGGCATCATGCTGACCAGCACCGTCGGCGAGCCCAGAATGAACGGCCCGCCCACATGCGGCACCACACCCGTCACCATGGGGCAGACGTGCAGATCGCCGATCCGCGACGCTGGCATGAAGTTGATCAGGACCGTCGGACACCCGACCGTCACGATGCCGCCATGTGCCGTCTGCGAGGTAATCGTGCAGGCTGGCATTCCCATCTACGTTCTCCTTCTGCGCGTCTTTGTCAGAGGCGCGCGCCGTTTCCTGCGCTAGAACATTCCGCCAGCCTGCTTCATGGCCTGCTGTGCAGACTGCTGCGCAGCCTGCGATGCCTGTTGCGCCTGGTTCGCCGCCTGCTGCGATGCCTGCTGCACCTGCTGTGTGGCCTGCTGGGCTTGTTGTTGCGTCTGCGATGCAGCCTGCTGGGCCTGCTGCTGTGCTTGTTGCGCGGCCTGCTGGGCCTGCGACGCCGCCTGTTGCGCCTGGTTCGCTGCCTGATTCGCCGCGCTCTGTGCCTGATTCGCGGCCGCCTGCGCAGCCTGCTGCGCCTGGTTAGCGGCATTCTGGGCCTGCTGTTGCGCCTGCTGCACTGCCTGCTGTGTCTGTTGCTGGACCTGCTGCGCCTGCTGTTGAGCTTGTTGCGCCGCCTGCTGTGCGGCTTGCTGAGCCTGTTGAGCCGCTTTCTGCGCAGCCTGTTGTGCCTGCTGCACCTGCTGCTGCGCCTGCTGAAGCGACTGTTGGGCCTGTTGCTGAGCCTGCTGCGCCGCCTGCTGAACCGCCTGTTCGGCCTGTTGCACTTTTTGCTGAGCCTGCTGCACGGCCTGTTGCGCTTGCTGCTGAACCTGTTGCGCCGCCTGTTGCGCCTGTTGCGCAATTTGCTGCGCCTGTTGCGCCGCTTTCTGCGCCACCTGTTGCGCGGCTTGTTCCGCCTGCTGCACCGCCTGTTGCGCCTGCTGGGCTGCCTTTTGTGCTACCTGCGCTGCCTGCTGCGCGGTCTGCTCTACCTGCTGAACCGCCTGCTGTGTCTGGCTCTCCGCCGACTGCACCGCCGCTGGAACCGCAGGCGCCGCCGGAGGCGTGGGCGCAGATGCCGCTGCTGGAGCCTTTGGCGTCGCCGGAGCCGCTGCCGCTGCCTGCGTTCCGCCGGCATTGCCCGAAGAGTCGTCGCCCGGCCACGTCGGGGCCGTCGGAGCGTCGGGCGCGCCAGGGTCCTTCGGGTTCTGCACCTGCGCGGGCGAACCCTGCAACTGTGCGCCGCCGCTATTAATCTTCACCAGCATTCCCTGAATCGTCACGCCGCTCGGGTCAATCGAAACAAACCCTCCCGGCCCAGTCAGGCACACACCCAGTCCGCCTTCGATCACGACATTCATCCCGCCCTTGATGTGGACCTCCTGCCCGGAGTCCACCACATACACCATGCCCACCTTGTTGTAGTGGTTCATGCCCACATGCGACGAGTAGTTCTGCCCAATCTTGTCGTTGAAGTTCTGCCCTACGCTGCGGCCCGCGTCCTGCCCCACCTTCTCAATCTGGTTGCCCTTCACGTTCTGCTGCTGGTCGCCGTCAATCTCCTTCACCTGCTTGCCCTTGATCTTCAGATGAACGTCATCGTCCATCTCTTCTACAAACTTCTTCGCCACCTTCAGGTGCGATTCGCCGTCAATCTCGACATACTGATTGGCCGTCACCTTCGCATGATGTTCGTTTCCGATCAGCGTGTGCGCATCGTGCTCCACATGCACGTCGTAGTCCTTCTGCGCATTGATGAAGATCTGTTCCTTGTCCTTCTGGTCTTCAAAGCGAAGCTCATTCGCGGTCGAAGCATCGCCGCCCTTCGAGCTGCGCGTCAGGATTCCTGCGCGCGTATACTGCCCTGCCGGATCGTACTTCGGCATATTCACGCTGTTGTAGACCGACCCCACCACAATGGGATGGTCCGGATCGCCCTCCATAAAATCGATCAGCACCTCATCGCCCACGCGCGGCCAGAAGTACGTGCCCCAGCCCTTGCCCGCCCACTGTTGCGCCACGCGCAGCCAGGTATTGTCCGGCGTATTCGCCTTGCGCTGCCGGTCCCACCAGAACTGCACATTCACGCGGCCATACTTGTCCATGTGCGATTCTTCGCCCGACGGCACGATGACCTCGCCGGTATGCATCCCGTTCACGCGCGGCTTCGGCGTCTTGCGCTCCGTCCTGTACACAATCGACGAAGGCACCGCGGCAAACCGCACCCGGTACGGCTCCGTCCGCGCTTTCGTGGTGCGGAATGCCGGCAACTGTTCCACACTATGCGTCACGCGGGTCAGCAGATACTTCGTATTCAGGTCGTCCTGCGGATACTCCTTCAGCACGAACGTAAATCCGCTCTGCATCACGATCGCATTCGATTGCCCGTTCACCTCGACGGTCGAGATGTCCTCGATCTCCTGACGGACCTGTTGAAACTGGTTCTTCACCGCCGTGATATTTCCATCACCCGTGTCTGTCTTCGCATACGCGCTGGCGCTGTCGGCGAAGTCGTAGTTCTCGTATGCATTGTCGCCAAGCGGTCCTGCTGTCTCCGTGCCCGCGCCGCCCACCTCCTGATACGGCTTCCAGCGGTAATCCCACAGGCTCGTTTTGCCTGTCACCAGCGTGGCCTTCGAGATGAACTCCTGAATCACGAAGTCGTAAAACCCCTCGCGGTCGTCCGGCTCCGGCGCATAGCGAAACGTGCTCTGCGTCTCGCACGCCGCCAACTGCTTCGAGTTGTCGTGCAGCGTAAAGGTGTGGTCGTTCTCCGTGTGCGTGAAATAGTAGAAGATGCCGTGCTGCTCCATCAGGCGCGAGATGAACGCAAAGTCCGTCTCCCGATACTGCGTACAGTACTCCATTTCCTTGTAGGTGGCCTGCGTCTTGTCCGCCAGCGTAATGGTGTACGGCGCAAGCACCGCCTTAATCACGTCCGTCACGGTCTTGTTCTGAAACACGCGCGTGTTCATGTTCTTCGTCAGCAGCCACAGACGCGGAACAATATAGACGCGATAGACATTGAACTCCTCATCCGCTCCGAGAAACTCAAAGCTGTTCACGAATCCGTTCAGGTGGCGGACGGTTTCGTCATCGCTTGCCCGAATGTCGATCGCCACCTTCTTGCCGACAATGGTCTTGGCTGCAATCTGCTTGCTTCTCTCCGAGAGCAGCACGACCTCGAACGCAAACAGCTCCGAGATGCCTTCCGTACCCTCCAGCGACTCGGCCAGCAACACGTCCGCGCCCAGCGGACTGGTAAAGTTCAGCAGGCGGTCTTTTTGTGTAAGGCTCGGCATAGCTGGTCAGAATACTCCATCAAGCAACGTTGAGACAGGCGGCCGCTCACTCAGCAGCCGCCCGTCGATCACTACCACGTATACGTAAAGCGTCCTTCCGGCGAGACGCCGACCAGTACCTTCTGCGTCAGCGACTCCTCTGCCATCCTGCCCAGCACCTGCCGCGAGATCTCCGGCAGCATCGTGTTCGAGAGAATGTTGTCCACATTGCGAGCGCCGCTTTCGACCTCCGTGCAACGCTTCGCAATCTCTTCCAGCATCGCGTCGTCATACACCAGCGTCACCTTGTGGTTCTCCAGCAGCCGTCGCTGAATCTTGCGCAGCTTCAGCCGGATAATCTGCTTGAGCGCCTCGTCACGCACCGGGAAGTACGGCACCACCATCATGCGGCCCAGAAACGCCGGCTTGAAGATCTTGTTCAACTCAGGCTTGATGGCCAGCGCCAACCCTTCGCTGTCCGGCATCGTCTCCTTGTCCGCCGTCAGCTTCATCAACGTATCAGTCGCGGCATTGCTGGTCAGGATGATGATCGTGTTCTTGAAGTCGATCGAGCGTCCCTCGCCGTCCTCCATGTTCCCCTTGTCGAAGACCTGATAGAACATCTCCAGCACATCGGGGTGTGCCTTCTCGACTTCATCCAGCAGCACGACCGAATACGGCCTGCGCCGCACAGCCTCCGTCAGCACGCCGCCCTCGCCGTAGCCGACGTATCCCGGAGGCGAACCCTTCAGCGTCGAGACCGTATGCGCCTCCTGAAACTCCGACATATTAATCGTGATCAGATTTCGCTCGCCGCCGTAGAGCAGGTCTGAGAGCGCCAGCGCCGTCTCCGTCTTGCCTACGCCACTCGGCCCGACCAGCATAAACACGCCGACCGGCTTGCCCGGATCGTCCAGGCTGGCGCGCGAAGTAATAATTCTCTGTGCGATGGACGAGAGCGCATGGTCCTGCCCGATGACGCGCTTCTTCAGCACGTCATCCAACTCCAGCACCGCCGCAATCTCATCCTTCACCATCTTACCCAGCGGGATGCCTGTCCATGCAGAGACAACTTCGCTGACGATGTGCTCATCGACACACACGCGCATCAGCGGCGCTTCGCCCTGCACCTTCTCCAACTCCTTCTCCGCCGCCACCAACTCATCGAGCGTCGGTTTCTTCGCAGGAGCAGTCTCCTTCGCCTCGCCATCCTTCGCGGCCTCATGCCTGGAAGTATCGCCACCTTCAAGCGCCTCGCGCATCGAGCGAATGCGCTGAACCAACTCAAGCTCCTTCGTCCACTGCTCCTTCAGCTTCTCCAGATTCGCTTCCGTAGCCGCCAACTGCTCGTCGATGTTGGCCAGCCGCTCCTTGTGGTCCGCGCCAACCGTCGTCTCGCGTTCGAGAATCTGCTTCTGCACGCGCAGGTCGTCGATCCTGCGGTTGGCATCTTCAATCGCGGGCGGCGTCGCATTCTGTCCCAGCGCCAGCCGCGCGCACGCCGTATCAAGCACGCTCACTGCCTTGTCAGGAAGCTGCCGTCCCACCAGATAGCGATGCGTCAGCTTCACCGTCGTCGAAACTGCTTCATCCAGAATGCGCAGGTTGTGATGCTTCTCGAGCGACGCTACAATCCCGCGCAGCATCGTGCAGCACTGCTCCTCTGAAGGCTCCTCGACCTTGACCACCTGGAACCGCCGTGCCAGCGCAGCATCCTTCTCGAAATACTTCTTGTACTCCGACCACGTCGTCGCGGCAATCGTGCGCAACTCTCCGCGAGCCAGCGCAGGCTTCAGCAGATTGGCAGCATCGTTCTGCCCCGCCTGCCCGCCTGCGCCAATCATCGTATGCGCTTCGTCAATGAACAAAATGATCGGGTGCGGCGAAGACTTCACCTCATTAATCAAGCCCTTCAACCGGTTCTCGAACTCTCCCTTCACCCCAGCGCCCGCCTGCAACAGAGCCAGATCGAGACTGTGCAGTTGAATGTTCTTGAGCGGCGGAGGCACATCGCCATCCGCGACGCGCAGCGCAAATCCCTCCACGACCGCCGTCTTGCCAACACCCGCCTCGCCGGTCAGAATCGGATTGTTCTGCCGACGCCGCATCAGGATGTCGATCACCTGGCGAATCTCATGGTCGCGCCCCAGCACCGGATCAATCTTCCCTGCCTTCGCATTCGCCGTCAGGTTCACCGTGTACTGATTCAGGTGCTCCGTCTTCGCTGGCCCACGCGGCCTCGCAGCAGCCTCTTCGCCCTCGGCAGAAGGCGCGGCCGACGTCGCAGTCTGCTCCTCCTTCGAGTTCGTAACGATCGTATAAAAATCCTTGCGCAGCGTCTCCACCGGAATCAGTTGCAGTTCCTTGCTGATGTCGCGCGTCACGCGGGCAAGCTCGTCGCCTGTCAGCAGAGCCAGCAGCGTGAAGCCCGTGCGAATCTCGCCCGCATCGTACTCAATCGTGGCCAGCGTCCACGCCTCGGTAAACATCTTCACCAGCAGCGGACTGAACGCCGGACTGCGCGCATTGCCTTTCTTCAACCGGTCCAGACTGCGCTGCAACTCCGCCGTCAGCCGGGAGCGGTCCACGCCATACTGCTTCAGGATGTAGGCAATATCATTGTCCGAGCTGTCCAACGCCTTCAGCAGATAGTGTTCAATCTCGATGTCGTAGTGCGTGCGCGCCAGACAAAGGCCCGCCGCCGCTTCCATGGCCGTGCGGCTCGCGTCGTTCAGTTTGCCAATCAGTGCTTTCAGATTCAGGTTCATCACATCACTCCAGTTTTAACCATCGAAATACTAGTCCATCCGGTAGGTCGCCTCATCCGGATCGCGGTCCATTGGGCGGTTCTTAATCCAACTCACCAGCCCCAGCCGCGGAGCAAATTGGTCCACGCCGCCCAGCACAGCGCCCGGCGTCTCCTCTCGTTCCAGCACCAGTTGCACAATCGACTCGAACTCGCGGTTCGTATAAAACCGCAGCCACGCGCGCAGTTCGCGGTGCGCTGTGCCACCCGGCAGAAACTGTTGATACCGGTCAAATTTCATCGGTCCCAGCCGAATCGTAATTGCGCCATGCTGGTCCCACACCTCGTCGCCGACAATCGTGCCCATGCCCAGCCGTTCGGAGAACGTGCCGGTCTCACACAAAAATGTCAGGTTCGCGGGTGGCAGCCTGTTCCACAGCCCCGTAAACTCCTCGATGCTCACCGGCACCGCGAAGTAGTCTTCGAGCAGCCGACGAAGCCCCTGCGAAGTCCGCGTCGTGTGCGACAAAATGCCCGCGTAGTACAGGCACGCATCGTCGGCAATCTCCATCCGCTTGCGCAGGCCCTTGGTGCCAAGCCCAATCAGCCGATACAGCGTCGATGTCACCGCATCATCGCCCGCACCGCCGCGCTCATACGCCACATAAAATCTGTACTTCTGCCACGCGCGATAGAACAGAGAGATCACGCGATGGTTGAACAGGTCGAAGAAATCCTCCGGGCCACGGTCCCTGGCACGCGCACGCTCCAGCAGAAACTCCGTATAGGCGTGCGGCAGCGCACCCACAGCCGCCGAGAGCCCCATGAAGTTGACCACGAGTTCGCCCGGCCCTTCGCCGCTCGGCTCATAGGACTGAATCTCGCTCGCAGGAAACGCAAACGTCGGCAGCGAAGCAAACCGCACCACCTCGGAATCCGGCGTGACAAACAACCCCACAGGATTGCGCTCCGGATAGAGCCGCTCCAACAGACGCACGGCCTGAAAGAAGCGCACGCTGCACGGATCGCCTTCCAGCATCTCGCGCACTGCATCCAGATTTAGATCAGCACCTTGCTGCCTGCTCGTGGTGGCCATTCGCCCAGCATCTCCTTTCTCTGGTTGGTGCGCGCCGCCAACTGGCAAAAGCTGTTGATCGTCGTATAGCAACCCAGAAATCGCTCGAGCACCTGTGCAAACAGATACACGCCGCCGCCCACAAACTGCCGCTCGTCGAACTCCACCTCCACCCGCGTGCCGCGCGCGGGAATACTGCCGTACCCCGAAGCCATGAGCGCAAAATGCGGGCGCGTCGAAAGCGACGTGACCCCGGCAATCTGGTTCTCCAGATACGACGAGTCCGTGAAGTTATGCAGCCGCAGAATCTCGCGCAGCGCCGCAACGCCGTCTTCCGTCAACGAAAGATAGTTCAGCGAAAGCTGCGAGATCATACGCCACAACTGCCCTTTGCCCTCGGGCGGATCGTAGCTCTGCGTCGGCCTGCGCAGCGCCGTAATGATCTTGACCGCAGGCACGTCCTCCGCAATGAAGTCGCCCGACTCCGCGCCGAACGGCAGCCGCGACGGCAGATCGTGGTTCGAGCAGGTACACCGCACCGTCAGCACCTCAGCGTCCGGCTCCGCAAGCTGTCCATTAATATCGACCAGCGAGAGCGCCATCGTCGAAGGCTCGCGCTCGCCCAACCCGTTCTGCCTGCGCACCGTATGCCAGAAGACCAGCTTGTTCTGCTCGCGCGTGTGGTAACGGTAGGAGTACAGCGGCTCTAGCGCCACGATGTTTCGCTTCGTCGGATTCGTCGCCAGCACCTCGTCGATAGAAAAAATCTCCGTCGTCTCCTGACGGCGAACATCAGGAATGACACGATACTCATGCTGCGTCTGCGTCAGCAGAATCGGCTCCGCCGTTTGCTCGAAGAGGTTGATCACCGGCGTGCAGCCCAGCCGGAACGTGCTGGCCGAAACCCCCACTTCAAGCGCCTGCTGTCGCTCCGGCCTGTCCGAACGCGAGAACAAGAACAGAATCTCCGCCTCATCGCTGCATCCTGCCTCGACCAACGCCTCCAGCCCCTTCAGCTCAAAGAACAGAAATTTCTCCGGGAACGTGAAGTACTCCTGCAGCAGGCGATAGCCGTCGAACGACCTTCTGGGAAACGGCAGCAAACTCTCGTCCTCTTCAAATCCCATCGGGCGAAGCTGGTCACACGGAATAACCGCTGTCCTCGCACCAGGCTGCTTCGGGTCGCGTACCGTGATGCCGATGCAGTTGTTGCACAGCATCTCGTACAACGTGTGGACAACGTTCGTCTCCCCGCTCAGATAAAACCGCAGCGACCCGATATTCAGCTTGTCGAACGCGACGTCCTTGCCGCACTGGAGCTTGAGCCGCACCACGCCTGTCGCGCCCGGCATCCGCACCGGCGCCTGCAAACGCTCCGGCTGCCGCCACTCGCACTCCGTCACGCTCACCGGCCACAGCTCCACCGGATAGCTTGTGCGAAAACGACACGGCGCGCCATCCACCGTGCGCGTCGTCGTCAGCACCGTGTCTTTGGGCATCACCACAGCAGAGCTTTGCTTGCCCTGCTCCGGATCGAGTTGGCACTCCACCACCGACATCGACGGAATGGGCCGCAGATAATGCGGAAACACAATACTCAACAGGGCCGAGGTGACTTCCGGGAAATCGTCGTCGATGCGCAGATGAATGCGCGCGGCCATGAAGGCGAAGCCCTCCAGCAACCGCTCCACGTGCGGGTCTTCGCAGCGGTCCGGCTCCAGCAGCAGGCGGCTCGCCACACGCGGGTATTTCTGCGCGAACTGCGCGCCAAGCTGGCGCATATAGGCAAGCTCGCGCTCATAGTATTCCAGCAGGTCTTCGCGCATACGTTTACTTCATCCTGTATTCGCCGCTGGTCAGCTCCAGCACCGTGTCAAACGAGATCTCTTCAGGAGCAGGATCGAGCTTCATCTGTCCTTCAATATGAAAGCGCAGCTTGCGGTCCGCGATGTCGGCGCTTTCAATCGTCACATCGACGTTCATCAGCCTGGGTTCAAAATTCTTCAGACAGGCCAGAATCGCCTGCCTCAGCCGCTTGTGGTCCGACGACGACGCCAGTCCCATCGCGCTGATGTCCGGCAGCCCATAGTTCACCATCGACGCATTCGCCAGCGGATAGCCCTCCAACTCGCGCATCCCCGGCTGCCGTGTATTCAGGAGCCATTCGAGGTCGCGCTTGATCGCGTCGCGGAAGTACTGCACCGACTGCGACCGCGTCGCCGGCCAGTCCTCCAGCGTCATCAGCCGATCCAGCACAGACTGCGTCACGATAGTCTCAACGGTCGAGCGCGCCACGTTCCTGCTCCTGTTCAGTACTGCGGAATGCTAGCGCGACAGATGGATCGCCGCGGCAGGGTTAATATGGCAAAGCCTGGCGAAGATAGCCGCCCTGTCCGCCGTGCCATTCGAGGTCTTCTCCATGCACTTCAATAGCAGCGCCAGCGGCTGCGCCAAAATCTCACCAGCCTCCCACTCTTCCAGTTTGCGCTGCTCCATCTCGCGCGCCAGTTGTTCCAGCATTGGGTGCGCAACTTCTCCAAGCCCGGCCGCCATGCAAAGCTGCGCCACCTGCATCCTCCGCTGGAACCGCATCCGTCCGCTCGGCTGTTGCGCCGCGTCGCGCGCGAGCAACTGAATCGCCGACTCCACCTGCCCCTGCCGCATAAATTGTTCGGCCAGCTCATACGCGTCCGGCACGTGCGCCTCACCCTCCTCGGACGTAGGCGTATCCATGCTGAAGCCGGACTCGGTTTCGACCGGCTCCAACGCAGCCTCCGGCGCGGCTTCGACGGGAACGATCTCCGCCGCCTTCAGCACCACCATCTCATCGAGCCACGCCTGCGTCTCCGGATTCGCCGTCGGCGTGTCATCGTCCAGCGTCCAGTTCCGCATCTCGGGAAAGTCCCGCAGCAGCGACCGCAGCGAAGCCGCCACCGTCTCCGCCAGCATCGAGTAGCCGCCGTTGTAGCTCGCCGTCCAAAGATACCTCTGCACATCGAGCCACGCCCGCCCGCACGGAGCGCCCGCCGCCGCCAGCGCCGCCGTCAACAGTTCCTCCCAGTTCGACTCCGCCGCCAACCGCTTCAGCGTCTGCCGCACCGCAGTTGAAGGCGCCACCAGAAAATCATACGAAGGCGAACTTCCCTGCTCGCGCAACTCACCCCACCGCACCGCCATCTGCAGCAGATACGGCACCGGGCTATACGCATTCTGCGTGCGCATAAACGCGGCGCAGACGTTGACCCGCGCCACCGCATCGTCCCAGTCCGCAGGCTCCGCAGCAAGCGACTTGCCTTTCTTCGGAGCAGCCTGTGTAGCCGCCGCCGCCCCCTCTTCGGTGACAGTCTCCTCCGCCGCTTCTTCCTCGACGACTTCAGCGCCTTCATCCGGCTCGGTCTTGCGCTTCTCATTCAGCAGCGCGCCAACCACCTGCCGCACCTCTTCAATCGCCGACCGCAGCTTGCTGAAGCTCGGTCCATCGTCACCGTACTTCCCCTCGCAGAACTGCTGCAGAGCCTCCACCGACTCCAGCGAGCTGTCGAGCGAGCCTTCCAGTCCCACATAAAACGACTTCGGCGTCGCCACCACCGCCGTGTCGAAATCCTCGCCCGTCACCTTGCCGTCGGCAATCGCCAGCTCGCGCGCCGCAGCCTTCGTCTCGCTGTTCGCCGCGTCTGCCTCGTACCCAACCGAACGCGACTCCTTATACTCAAAAAAATTCAGCTTCGATGACGTCAGAGGAGCTTCGCGCAGCAGTGCAGCCACGCGGTTCGCCGTCCACTCCACCGGCACGGCCCGCAGCCCCACATCGCCGTCTTCAATCTCGGGATACAGCGTCTCCCAGAACTCCTGCTGCATCTTCAAAAACATCTGCAGGCAAGGGTCCAGCAGCGCGATGCCTTCGCGCTTCAGGTGCGCTTCCGTCAGCCACGCCAGCAGTTGCAGGTCTTTGCTTTTGGTAGCGAGCGCCTCGCCCGCCAGCTTGATCACCAGCGCAAAGTCGGCCTTCTTGGCCTGACGCTGCCAGTCACCCGAAGGAATGCTCTCGTCGTCTTCCGTGCGCGCTTCTTTGATCTGGTCGTAGACGCGCTCATAGCGCAGACTCTTCCCCGAAGGGTTGTCGCCGTCAATCGGATTGAGCAGGTCATCACGCAGTGGCACTTTGGCCCGTCTCCACGGAAGAATTAAACTTCAGGCTTCTCAGCTCCAGCAGCGAGAACTCCTCATCGCCGCTCACAAACATCTTCTGCCCCAGCGGGACAGCCTCCCACTTTGCATCCTCTTCCCACACTGTCGTCCGCCCCAGTCGCACAGCGTCGTCGGCCGAGCGCCACGAGAGCGGCGAGAGCACCGGCAGCAGCACCTCGCCGATGTCCTGCAACCGGAACGACGACGTCGGATGCAGAATCGCCGTGGCCCACATCAGGTCGCGCAACTTCGTCGGCGCGCTTACTTCCACCGACTCGATATACGCAAACGGCACCCACGTGTAGCTACCCGCGATAAAGACCTCCAGGTTCGCTCCGATGCGCGAATCCGCATCGGCAAGCCCCTCAAATCCGCTGCCGTTCCACTCGCCCGCGGGCGAAGGATGCGCCGACTGCATCGGCAGTTCGCCGCGCGCGAACATCTCCTGCCGCGTCCGCTCCGCGTGGAGCGCCGACCGGTAGACCAGCGATCCGGCGGCCGCCTCCTTGCTCGCATCGGCAAGGATGTCCAACTGCTTCTCCGCGCGGTCGTACTCGCCGGCGAAGCAAAGCAGTTCAAACAGAAAAGTGCGGCGCCTGGTGTCCAGGGGCTGCTTGCGCAACTCCTGGCCAAGCGCCTCGATGGCTGGCTGCAACTCTCCAGCACGATAAAGCGACAGGGCATCCATGTCTGTAACCTGCTAGTGTCCCGAGTCTGAAGTTCACAACATAAATAACCTTGTCATCCTGAGCGGAGTTTGCCGGTTTTTTCGGCAAACGCAATCGAAGGACCTGCGGTTCGAAATCTCCGCTGATGGAAACAACTTCGGACTCAGGGCACTAGGTGAGTTTGGACTCCTTCAGGTTCCAGGTGACTGGTCCCGTGCTGGTCAGGTTGCCCTTTTCGTCCTGCGTGCTGTAGTCGATCTTGATCTCGTTGTAGGTAAACGAAACGCTGACGCTCGGAATCTCGCTCGACGCCGAGATCTGCAGCGACGTCACAAACAGCTCCTTCAGGTCCACCTTCAGATACGGCTTCTCTGCTCCCGCCTTGGTCGCCGTCAGCGTACCCGTCGGAATATGAGTGCCCTTGCAGATGCTCTTGAAAAACTTCGGCGTCGACTTGTCGAAATAGATCATCGCGCTCAAGTCAGAGAGGTCTACTTTGCCCGCGCCCGAACCGCCCGTACCCGCCACCGAGGACACATTCGACGCGCCCCACGAAAAGCTCAGTAGCTGGATCTCATTCTTATGGTTCGACTCCTGGGACTCGCCCTGAATGCCGTCAAGCTTAAGAAAATAATCAACTGCCATCGGAGTTGCTCCTTTCAATACGTACAGCCAGTGGTTATTAATTCGTTCATCCGTTCAATCCGGACGACTATTTCCTCGCGGAGGCCGGGAGATCAGCAACCAGACGCAGCGATACCGAAAGCTCGTCCAGTTGGAAGTGCGGTTTCAAAAACGCGACCGCCCGATAGGCCCCGGGCTTTCCAGGAATCTCCGACACCTGGATCGCGGCTTCTCTCAGTGGAAGCTTTGCCTTCGCTGCCTGCGAGGCGTTGTCGTCGTTGCAGACATAGTTTGAAATCCATTGATTGAGGAACTTCTCGCAGTCCTGCCGCGTCATGAAGCTCCCGATCTTGTCGCGCATCATCGCCTTCAGATAGTGCGCAAACCGCGACATCGCCAGAATGTACGGCAACTGGGCCGAGAGACGCGCATTCGCGTTCGCCGCCTCCTTGTCGTACAGCTTCGGCTTGTTCACCGTCTGCACGCTGAAGAACGCCGCATAGTCGGTACCTTTGCAGTGAACCAGCGGAACCAGGCCCTGATCGGCAAGCTCTTTTTCGCGCCGGTCGGTCACGCCCACTTCCGTGGGACACTTCAGCGCCACGTCGCCCTCGTCCGTGCGGAACGTGTGCGCCGGCAGACCTTCCACCAGTCCGCCGCCTTCCACGCCGCGGATCGACGCGCACCAGCCGTATTTAGCGAACGAGTTTGTCAACCGCGCGCCCAGCGCGTAGGCCGCATTGCCCCACAGATACTTCGAGTGGTCGCTGCCATCCACGCCTTCCTCATAGTCGAACGCATCCACCTGCTTGGTGTCCTTGCCGTAGGGCAGACGCGCCAGAATGTGCGGCAACGTCAGCGCCACATAGCGCGAGTCGTCCGACTGCCGGAACGACTTCCACTTCGCATACTCGGTCGAGTCGAAGATCTTGCCGATGTCGCGCGGCGAGCCCAACTGCGTATAGCTCGACAGGTTCAGCAGGTCCGACGTAGCCGACGACAGGAACGGAGCGTGCGCCGACGAGGCCACCTGCGACACCCTCTCCAGCAGCTCAATGTCCTCCGGCCCCTTGCCGAACTCGTAGTCGCCCACCAGCGCCGCAAACGGCGCGCCGCCAAAGACGCCGAACTCTTCTTCGTACACCTTCTTGAACAGGGCGCTCTGGTCGAACTCCGGCGCGCGCTGCAAATCTTTCAGCAGGTCGCGCTTCGAGACGTTCAGCACCTTGATCTTCAGCATCTCGCTGGTCTCGCTCTGGTCCATCAGGTACTTGATGCCGCGCCACGTGCCTTCCAGCTTCTGGAACGCCGGGTAGTGCAGGACCTCGTTCAACTGGAGCGAGATCAGTTTGTCGATCTGCGCAATCCTCGCCTGAATCGACGCCTCCGCATCGCGGCTCAGCGTCATCTGTCCGTCGAGCACCTGCGCGACGAACTCCTTCACCATGTCGCGTCCACGCTCCATCGTGCTCGCGTCGCGGTTGAAGCGCCCCTGGGCCACAATCTGGTCCAGCAGCGACTGTTCTGATGTCTGCTCCGTTGTCTGACCCGCCGCCTGTGTAGCGGCCTTCGCTGCGCTCATTTCTCACCCCCGGTTTTCCCCAGCTCCGCGCGCAGCTTCTCGCGCGACTGCGTGTTCGACACCGCCTCAAACAGGGCGTCATCCAGCTTGTCATTCCCCTGCAGGCTGCCGCGCAGGTCCGAAAGCCGCGTCCGCAGATCAAGCAGTTCCTTCAACGGCCCAACCTGCTTGGCCACATTCTCCGGCGAAAAGTCGTCCAGGCTCTCGAACTTCAGGTTCACCGCCACCTGCCCCGCGTTCGGATCGTCCGACAGCTTGTTCTCTACCGAGAACGCCAGATGCGGCTGCATCCCCTTCAGTACCGAGTCGAAGTTGTCCGGATTGATCTCGACGAACTTCCTGTCCTTCAGCGCGGCCAGCGGCTGTTCCGGCTGCCCTGTCAGGTCGCCCAGCACGCCCATCACAAAGGGCAGTTCCTTCATCTCAATCGCGTCGCCGATCTCGACATCGTAGGTGATGTGAACGCGCGGCGACCGCACTCTGTCAAGTTTGTGTTGCGTACTTTCTTTTGCCATAGCCTTGGCTCCTTACGGGCAGAATGAACTCACCGATCCGAGGAGAACGGACGAGTTGGGGGAGAAAACCTTTTGGGTACAACATTCCCAGGGGCAACAGTTGAGTGAGATAAAAATCTACACCCAAGTCGTCAAGGAATACTACACGACAAAGCCGCTTCTCTGTGCAAAAAATCAAAGCCCCTCATCACACTTTGGAATTACGCGGCAAAATCCCGCCTCCACGCTAAAATCTTTCCGCTGAACCCTATGTCGTTTGGCACGCGCCTTTGGACAACGCTATACTCCCGGCATCACTCCCGGCACAAAACGAAGGATCGGCCGCAATGCGTCAGCTTCAACCCGTCATCTGGTCCAAGGGCGTCTTCCTCTCGCCGCAGCACCTCCAGGCGCAGGACCGCTTCTTCGAGGAGACCCTCCGCTTCCACGTCGAGGCGCTCGCCTTCCGCCACTGGGGATACAACCAGCTCCAGCTCGACGCCGCCGCCCTCAGCGAAGGCTCCCTCTCCATCACCGCCGCCACCGGCATCTTCCCCGACGGCCTCCTCTTCGACATCCCCGCCTCCGACCCCGCCCCCCGCGCCCGCATCCTCGACGAGTGTTTCCGCGACGGACGCACCCGCTGCATCTTCTATCTAGCCCTGCCCCAGCAGCGCCCCGGCGGCCTCAACGTCGCGCTCCACCGCGGCGGAGCCAGCACCCGCTTCTACTCCGAGCTGCAAATGCTCCGCGACGAAAACTCCATTGCCAGCGAAAAGCCCGTCTCGCTCGCCCGCAAGAACCTGCAAATCCTCGCCGACGGCGAAAACCTCGAAGGCTCCTCCCTGCTTCCACTCGCCGCCATCGAAAAGACCGAGGCCGGAACCTACCGCTTCGACCCCCGCTACGTCCCACCCATGGTCAACCTCAAGGGCAGCGACTACCTCACCGGCATCCTCCGCGGCCAGCTTGAGCTGCTCGTCGCCCGCAGCAGCCAGCTCGCCGGAGCCCGCCGCCAGCGCAACCAGTCCCTCGCCGACTTCAGCGCCTCCGACATCGCCAACTTCTGGCTCCTCTACACGCTCAACACCCAGGTCCCCGCCCTACGCCACTTCTTCGAGTCGTCCACCGTCCACCCCGAAGCTCTGTTTATGCAGATGCTCGAACTCGCCGGCTCACTCGCCACCTTCTCGCCCAAAGTCGAACCCCGTGACCTGCCCAGCTACGACCACGAGCAGCTCGGCCAGTGCTTCGGCCTGCTCGACGCCCTCCTCCGCGAGCTGCTCGAAACCGTCATCCCCAGCAACTTCGTCGCTCTGCCGCTCAAGCCGCTGCGCGAGTCCATCTACGCCACCGCCATCGACAAAGACTCGTACTTCGAGAACACGCGCTTCTACCTCGCCATCTCGGCCGACATGCCCCAGCCCGACCTCATCACCCGCGTGCCCCAGCTCGCCAAGATCTGCTCGGCCACCCACATCGAGCAGCTCATCCGCCAGGCGCTCTCCGGCCTCCGAGCCACGCACGTCCCCGTCCCGCCGCGAGCCATCCCGGTCAAGCTCAAATACCAGTACTTCAGCCTCGAACGCTCCGGCCCCGTCTGGGAGTCCATCGTCCGCTCGCGCAACTTCGCCGTCTACGCCCCAGCCGACATCCCCAACCCCAACATGGAACTCATCATCCTGCTCCCCTCCGCCGAGTAGCCTGTACGACAGCACAGGACAGTTGTCATTCCCCTTTTGTTGTTGCCGTTCCCCCTTTTGTTTGTCATTCCCGAAGGGAATCCGCGTTTCGCTTTGGCCCGCGTCGGGCTGCGCCGATATGAGCACGTCATCTCGACCGGAGGCGGCGCTCTTTGCCGCCCAGTGGAGAGACCGCGCATTTCTCCCACCCACCCAAAAGCCCCGCCCCAAGCCCATACATCCGCACCCCAAATCCGCGATCATCCGCGCAAATCCGTGGCCGCTTTTAAATCGGGGCCATCGGCGCAAATCGGCGCTAGGCCTCCCACTCGAAATCCCCCCTTGAAACATTCTCCCAAATGAACTAACGTGGCACGGTCAGGAGTCCCGCTCATGCTACGTTCTCTCCGCCAGCAGTGCCGCCCAACTGCCTCCGGCGCACTGCTGGTATTTTTCCTGCTCATCCAAGCAGCAACTATCTCTCCTGCACAAACTTCCGTCAAAACCATCGAGCAAAACTTCCAGAATCCGCCCGCCGCGTCCCGCCCCATGGTTCGCTGGTGGTGGTTCGGCCTTGCCGTCCAGAAGCCCGAGATCCTCCGCGAACTCCAGCAAATGAAAGCCGACGGCATCCAGGGCGCCGAGCTCGCCTTCGAGTACCCGCAGGTCCTCGACGACCCCGCGAAGCACCTCAAAAATCTCCCCTTCCTCTCCCTTGAATTCCTCGACGACGTTCGCTACGCGCAGGAGGAAGGCCGCAAGCTCGGTCTCCGCATCGACGTCACGCTCGGCAGCGGCTGGCCCTACGGCGGCCCCAACACCACCCTCGCCGAAGCCGCCGGACGCCTCCGCATCGCCGAAGTCCAAGTCCCCGCAAGCACAACCTCAGCCGCCGAACCGCAGCTCGGAGAAGGCGAATCCTTCATCTCAGCCGCCATCGCCAACGCCAAACTCCTGCCGCCCGAAACCCACCCTCGCGGCCGAGGCCACCTTAGCCAACCCCGCCCAGCCGACTTCGATCCCACCAGCGCAAAGCCGCTCACCATCGCCGATCACACAGCGACCTTCCCCGCATCCGACCACCCCCGCGTAGCCCTCTTCTTCATCGCCAGCCACACCCGCCAGCAGGTCAAACGAGCCGCCGTCGGAGCCGAGGGCTACGTCCTCGATCCCTTCAGCCACCAGGCCGTCGCCACCCATCTCGAAAAAGTAGGCGAGCCACTCGTCCGCGCCTTCGGCAACACCCCACCCTACGCCATCTTCTCCGACTCACTCGAAGCCTACGGGGCCGACTGGACCCCCAACCTCCCCGCCGAGTTCCTCAAGCAGAACGGCTATGACCTCATTCCCCATCTCCCCGAACTCGTCGCCGGAGGAACTCCCGAAGCCGAGCGCGTTCGTCACGACTGGGGCAAGACGCTGACCAAACTCATCAACGAAAACTACCTGACTCAAATCAATAACTGGGCCATCGAGCACAACACAAAGTTTCGCTCGCAAACGTATGGTGAACCAGCAGTTAGCTTTTCAAGCCAAAACCTCGTCGCGCTCGCCGAAGGCGAAGGCCCGCAATGGCGCCAGTTTTCCACACTCCGCTGGGCCACCTCTGCAAATCACGTCTTCAACCACACCGTCACCTCGGGCGAGACCTTCACCTGGCTCCACTCGCCCGTCTTCCGCGCCACCCCGCTCGACATGAAGACCGAAGCCGACACCGACTTCCTCATGGGCGAAAACCAGATCATGTGCCACGGCTGGCCCTACTCTCCGCCAGACAACGAAGTCCCCGAACCCGGCTGGTCGCTTTACGCCGCCGCCGCCCTCAACGACCACAACCCCTGGCATCCGGTCATGCCCGACGTCACCAGCTACATTGGCAGAATCAGCTACTTGCTGCGACAAGGTAAACCAGCAAATCAAGTTGCTGTCCTGCTCCCTACCGACGACGCATGGGCCGGCTTCTCCCCCGGCCACGTCACCGTCACCGGAGCCATGCAGCGCCTCATCCCCCCGCCGATGATCTCCGCCATCCTCTCCGCAGGCTATAACTACGACTTCATCGACGCCGACGCCATCGACTCCGTCGGCCTCGGCACCCACCAAATCCTCGTCCTGCCCCCAACCGACCGCATCCCCGTCGAAACTCTCCACAAGATTTCCACATGGGTCCAAGCCGGAGGCAAAGTCATCTCCCTCGGCCACACCCCCACCCTCGACCCCGAAGGCAAACCGCTCACCCAATCCGCGACCGCCTTCATCCCCACTGTCCCGGACGCCACCAACCTCGGCAAAGCCCTCGCAGACCTCGCCCCACCCGACTTCAAACTGAATTCCCCAGACGAGCACATCAAAGAAGTCGCTGGCTTCATCCGCCGCAAACTCCCCGACGCCGACATCTACTTCGTCGCCAACACCGGCAACATACCCGTCACCTTCAACGCCACCTTCGCCACCACCTACAAATTCGTCAGCCGGTGGAACCCCGATAATGGCACAGTCACATCGCCAACCAGCGTGAGCGACAGCAGGAGCAGCATCACCAGCCTCGCCCCCTATGGCTCCGCCATCTTCATCTTCTCCGACGAGCCCATAGCGACGACCAACAAGGGCCAACGGCCCGACACATACCAGCCTGGGCCGAAGGCCCAGGTAACAACCACACAAAGATCAAAGAGGGCTGAAAGCCCGACACATAACGTCGGAGCGACCCCAGACTCCTCCATCGACCTCACCACCAACTGGCGCGTCAACTTCACCAGCCTTCACCAAACCCAAACCGAACCCACCCTCACCGACTGGACCGCCTCGCCCGCCACCCTTTACTACTCCGGCGAAGCCATCTACTCCCGCGACGTCACCCTCGCCGCCGACCAAACCCACGCCACGCTCGAAATCGACGGCGGCAAACCCCTTCCCGGTGCACCCAACTCCGCGCCTGAACACCCGGCTCTGCTACCCAACGGCCTGCCCAACCCGCTCATCACCCGCCCCGGCCCGGGCATGCACGCCTACTACGACCCACCCATCCACGAAGCGGCCATCGTCTACATCAACGGCCAGCGAGCAGGCGCACTCTGGCACCCGCCCTACAGCCTTGACGTATCGAAATTCCTCAAGCCCGGCAAAAACCACATCGAGATCCACGTCTACAACACGGCCCTCAACGCCTGGTTCGCGCTCCCGCCTCACGACTACAAACCCCTCATCGCCAAATACGGCGACCGCTTCCAGATGCAGGACCTCGACAAGGTCAAACCCATCCCCTCAGGCATCCTCGGCACCATCCGCCTCATGACCGGAGGATCGAAATAGACCATCTGCTAACCAACAGTTGTCATCCTTCGCCGAAGGCGGAGAACCCGCTTTTGTCTTAAATAGCTATTAGCTATAAAGCTAAATAACTATTAGCCATCTCCTCTGAGGCATAGCCCCCTTTGTTTGTCATTCCCGAAGGGAATCTGCGTTTTGCTCAAATGGCCCAAACCACATCTGGCGGAGGATCGCTTTAAATTTGCTCTGGCGCGATTCCACCATTGCAGTTCTGGAAACGTGCCTTGCCCTGAAATACGCAGTTGAAGTTGAAGGCGAAGCTCATTGGATCACCCTAATTCGAGAGCCAGCAGCGTTCAACGCAGAAGGCCATATCCCCATGTTCTTGCATAACCAATTGATACAATTGCACCTGTGAGCGACGTTCAAGACCATTACAGCAATCTTCTCGCAAAGCAATACACATGGATGTTTGGCATGTCATTCTCGGCAAAAGTAGCCGAGCAAAAGGCCATTCTGGCAGATGCGCTCCAGCCAGCGACCGACGATTCTGGGCTCGGATTAGCAGTAGATCTAGGCAGTGGCCCAGGATTCCAGACGATTGCGCTCTCCGAGATGGGATGTTCTCCCGTGCTTGCCTTAGACACCAGCGAATCTCTTCTCAAGGAGCTTCAACTTCACCAGAAAGAGCTACCCGTCCAAACGATTTGTGCTGATTTATTGCAGTTGGGCCAGTTTGTATCTCCAGCATCTGCGAATGCCATCGTCTGTATGGGGGACACGATCACTCACCTTGGGACCAGGGACGCTGTCGAAGGTCTTCTTGGCTCGGTCTTTGACGCCCTCGTTCCCGGTGGAAGATTTGTAATCAGCTACCGAGATCTTAGCGCCGAGGCTACCGGGCTCGATCGTTTCATTCCCGTCTATGCGGATGAAGATAAAGTCATGACCTGCTTTCTGGAATTCGACAGGACAGATACGGTCATGGTTCATGATCTGGTCTACAGCCGCGTCAATCACCAATGGCTACTTGAAAAGAGCAACTACCGTAAGCTGCGCCTGCCTATCGATTGGCTGAACGATGCGATGGTGCGGGTTGGCTTCATCGTCCACAAGGGGCAAGCGGGGAGACTTCTTCGCCTCGTTGGACAGAAACCGCAACCTCGATAAGCGCCTTTCCTGTGGCTGTGGCTCCGCAGAGGCATCGGTGGCTGCGAGGTTCAACGAGTGCATCATCACCGAGCCACTCAGTGAAACGTGGCAACGGTATTCCGGGCTCTCGATGAATGCCTCGACCTGTTATCGACAGTTGCGTTGATGATTAGTCAACATAAGCCGACTAACCAGGACTAGTCGTCAAAGAGGGCGCGCCTTTGCCGCTAATACCGGGTTTGCGGCAAAGGCTGACCGTTGATGGTTTGACTTTTTCTGAGATCTTCAGATCGCCACAACTCGCCTGAGAATGTGGAAGAAAAGATTTCAGCGCTTCTGCACAACTTCGGCCTGCGAGTCGGCCAGCCAATCGGAGAAACGCGTTGTCACAAGCAGCGCGTCGTTGTCAGGTACGAGGGCATTCTCAGGCACCTGTCCCCCGAAATAGCCAAGGCTCGGGTCGGTCACGACCTGACGCGGATCATGCTTCGCCTTCAGAAGTTCTCTTGCCAGATCATCCAACTGGCGACGTTCCGGTCCGGCGACATTAATATGACCATTCCTTGGAGCCTGCAGTGCGATCCTGGCTATGGCCTTGGCTATATCGTCCGCTGCGAGCGGCTGCATGAGTACGTTCGAGAGGCGAACGGTTTGACCATCGGTTGCAGCGTCAGCCAGGCTGCCGATGAACTCGAAAAATTGTGTTGCTCGCACGATTGTGTATGGAACGCCCGCAGCCTCGATAGCCTTTTCCTGCATGACCTTGGCTCGCATGTAACCCAGGTTCACCATGCGGTCAGCACCTACTATCGAGAGCGCGACATGATGCTGAACCCCCGCTGCCGCTTCAGCCGGAAGCAGATGATGCGCGGAGGTCTGAAAGAAGTTCATCACCGCGGAGTCTTCAAACGACGGAGAATTGGTGAGATCGACGACCACCTGCGCACCTTGCAGAGCTTCCGGTATCCCTCTGCCCGTCAGCACTCAACCGTGCTGGTAGAGGCCGCAAGTACCTCTTGATGCTGTTCTTTAAGAAGCCGGACCACTTTGCTTCCGATGAGACCGCTTCCGCCCAATACGACTATCTTCATGGCATGTCCTTTCGTCATTCGCTCTTGCGAATCGTCCCGGTCGCGTCCCCTGAGGTGACGTCAACCGCGTGTACTAGCAAGGACAAGATGGGAACACGATCTGTGACACGGTGATGTTCCTTTATTTAGAGACGGCCGATACCGGGAACTCTTTGAGCGTTACATCGAGGTTGCGATCGAGGCCGAGATCGAGGTGAGCTTGGCGGGATTCATGATCCACAGAATTCGATCAATCTCCTCACTTGACGCATCGATCGAAACAAGTGCATAGGCATGCCCATCACGGGAAAGCAGTGCGGCCAAACCGCTGTTCGCCTCGACCCAGGTGACGCTGGCACCCGTCCAAAAGTGCGATGCAAACGATGTAATGAACTTCGCCACTCGCTCACGACCGCGGATAGGCGCCAACGCTGCACGTACGACTCCGCCGCCATCGGAGTACGACGCGGCATCCGCGCCGAGGAGCCTTTCCAAATCAGCTAATTCTCCTCGCTGCGCCGCCGTGATGAATGCGCGAAGCAGGCGCTCCCGCTCCACTTTTCCGGCGGGCGCTCTACGTTCGCCAGCGATGTGCTTACGAGCACGGGTCAGGATCTGGCGGGCATTGGGTTCCGTCATTCCGAGCACCGCGGCAACCTGACGGTGCGAATACTCGAACGCCTCACGCAGCACATAGGCAGCCCGCTCTACAGGAGCAAGCTTTTCCAGCAGGAGCATGACAGCGAGTTCAAGAGCTTCCCCGCGCTCCGCTCCAAGTGTTGGGTCGGACTTGGTGTCCACCGGCTCGGGCAGCCAGGGCCCAATGTATGTCTCACGACGGGAACGAGCTGATTGCGAGATGTTGATCGCAATCCGGGTCGTCACGGAGACGGGATACGCCACAGGTTCGAGCACAGCCCTGCGATCAGCGTTCTGCCACCGCAACCACGCCTCCTGCACAACATCTTCGGCTTCTGCCACAGCGCCGAGCATTCGATAGGCAATGCCGAACAATCTAGAACGGGAATCGAGGAAGATCGCTGTAGCGCTCTCAAGGCTGCTGGCATCGAGGCTGGGCGCTTGCGGCATGCAAATATTTTAGATGATTCTGCAATCCGACATTGCCATAGAGTTG
>NZ_DASUBE010000093.1:0-12781 GCF_035763405.1 Edaphobacter sp. | reverse complement strand
CCTTCCAGCGCAATCCTGAGCACCTGGTCCATCTCTTCGACAAAGTGCAGCTTCATGGAGTTCTTCAGCAAATCTGGAAGCTCGGCCAGGTCCTTGCGGTTCTCCTCCGGCAGAATCGCCTCGAAGATTCCCGCGCGGTGTGCGGCGAGCAGCTTCTCCTTCAGACCGCCGATGGGTAGCACCTTGCCACGCAGCGTCACCTCGCCCGTCATGGCGATGTCACGCCTGACCTTGATCTTCGTCAGCGCGCTCGCCAGCGCAGTCGCCAGCGTAATGCCTGCCGACGGGCCATCCTTCGGAATCGCTCCCTCGGGCACGTGGACGTGGATATCAACGTTGCGGTAGAAGTCCTTCGCCAGACCAAGCTGTGCTGCACGCGAGCGCACGTAGCTCAACGCAGCCTGTGCGGACTCCTGCATCACCTCGCCCAACTGGCCCGTCGTGGTCAGCTTGCCTTTGCCGTCGAGCACCTGCACCTCGGTCTGGAGAATGGTACCGCCCATCTCCGTCCATGCCAGGCCGGTTACAAGGCCCACTTCGCTCTTCTCATGTACCTGCGAATCGCGGAACTTCGCAACGCCCAGCAGATCGGCGAGGTTTTCCGAGGTGACGACCTCTTTGTGTTCTACGCCGTTCTTCACCACGCGCCGCGCCACCTTGCGGCAGACATTGCCGATCTCGCGTTCGAGGTTCCTGACCCCCGCCTCGCGCGTGTAGGCGCGGATCATCTGCTTCAGCGCCTCGTCCTCGAAGACGAGCTGGTCTTCGGTCAGACCGGTGGCCTCACGTTGCTTTTTGACCAGGTATTGCTTGGCGATCTCCAGCTTTTCGAGTTCGGTGTAGCCATGCAGCCGCAGGATTTCCATGCGGTCCTGCAGTGGGCCCGGGATGGTGTGCAGCACATTCGCGGTAGCCACGAAGAGCACCTGCGAGAGGTCGTACTCTACGTCCAGATAGTGGTCCTGGAAGGTGGTGTTCTGCTCCGGATCGAGCACTTCGAGCAGAGCACTCGCCGGGTCGCCGCGAAAATCCGAGGCCATCTTATCGACCTCATCGAGCATGAAGACCGGATTCTTCGTCCCCGCCTTTTTCATCGACTGGATGATCTGCCCCGGCAGCGCGCCGATGTAAGTGCGCCTGTGCCCGCGAATCTCTGCCTCGTCGCGGACGCCGCCCAGCGACATCCGCACAAATTTGCGCCCCGTTGCCTTGGCAATCGACATTCCAAGCGAGGTCTTACCCACGCCCGGAGGTCCGACAAAGCACAGAATCGACCCCTTGGGATTCTTCACTAGTTGGCGCACGGCAAGAAACTCAAGGATGCGCTCTTTGATCTTTTCAAGGCCGTAGTGGTCTTCATTCAGAATCTGTTCGGCGTGCTCAATCGAGCGAATCTCCTTCGACCGCTTCTTCCACGGCACCGCGAGCAGCCAGTCCAGGTAGTTCCGCGAGACAGTCGACTCGGCCGACATCGGAGGCATCGCTTCCAGCTTCTTCAGTTCCTGGAGGGACTTCTCCTCGACCTCCTTCGGCATTCCGGCGGCTTCAATCTTCTTCTTCAACTCGTCGAACTCCGACTTCTCGCCGCGGCCCAGTTCCTTCTGGATGGCCTTGATCTTCTCGTTGAGGTAGTACTCCTTCTGCGCCTTCTCCATCTGCCGCTTCACGCGCGACTGGATGGTGCGGTCCATGTTCAACTTTTCAATCGCCACATCAAGCACGTCGGCGACCTTCGCCAGCCGCGTCTCGGGGTCGAAGACTTCCAGCAACTGCTGCTTTTCTTCGATCGAGAGCTGCAGGTTGGCAGCGATGGTGTCAGCCAGCTTGGCCGGCTCATCCGAGCGGACGCTCGCTGCCATCGTCTCGTAGTTCAGCGACTGCTGTAGCTTCACATATTGCTCAAACAGCGAGTGAACGCGCTGCATCAACTGTTCAACCTGTGGGGTCAGGTCCAGATGCGTCTTGCCGGTGCGTACCGTCGCCACAAAAAATCCGTCTGTATCGTTGATCTCGGTCGCGCGCGCCCGCTCGATGCCCTCAACCAATACTTTAATATTGCCGTCCGGCATCTTCACGCTCTGGACGATGTTGCCAATCGTACCCGTCTCGAAGATGTCGTCCGCATTCGGCTCGTCCACGGAGGCGTCATGCTGCGTCGCAAGAAATATCTTGCGGTCGCCGGCAAGCGCCTCTTCCAGCGCCCGCACGCTCGACTCGCGCCCGACGACAAACGGAGTCATCATGTGCGGGAAGATGACCATATCGCGTATGGGCATCATGGGGAGCTTGCGGACTTCGCCGCTCATCGAGGATTTAGCCTGGTTTGCCATCGTTCTCCATTAGACGATAAAACACCGCAAACGATGCATCAGCGGCGGTCTGTGGTGATTGTACTGCCTCTTGTGGCGTCCCGTGTCCCACGAAAGTGGATGACAGCACACCTTACAGCCGGTTGTCATTTATATGCAAAAATCAGCCACTCATCGAACAGTGTGCGCGCCATCCCGCGCATCACGTGTTTAGCCTGCCTTTTCCAGCAACATCGGCAGCGTCAGGCTATGCTTCTTCACCATTTCAGCGGTGATCGAAAGATCTTTGACCTTCTTGTTGCCAGGAACGTAGTACATCAGGTCGAGCATCAGCTCTTCCAGAATCATGCGCAGTCCGCGCGCGCCTACCTTCCGCTGTAGCGCCTCGCGCGCAATCTCACGCGCGGCTTCGTCGGTGAACGTCACCTTCACGCCCTCGTAGTCGAAGAGTTTGGTGTACTGCTTCAAAATCGCGTTGCGCGGCTTGGTGAGGATCTCAATCAGCGCAGTCTCATCCAGCTCGTCCAGAATGCCCAGCACCGGCAGCCGTCCGACAAACTCCGGGATCAGCCCATACTTCAGCAGGTCCTGAGGCTCAGCCTGGCGCAACAATTCCGCGTCGCGTTGCGCACGAATCGGCGTAACCTCGCTCTCATTGACCTCAGCATCCACAACGGCCTTGAAGCCCAGTGCCTTTTTGCCTACGCGCCGTCCGATGACTTTCTCCAGACCCACAAACGCGCCGCCGCAGATGAAAAGAATATTTGTGGTATCAACAGCGGTGAACTCCTGATGCGGATGCTTGCGCCCGCCCTGCGGAGGAACATTAGCGACCGTACCTTCAAGCAACTTCAGGAGCGCCTGCTGCACGCCTTCACCCGAGACATCGCGTGTGATGGAGGGGTTCTCATCCTTGCGTCCAATCTTGTCGATCTCGTCGATATAGATGATGCCGCTCTGTGCGCGCTGCACATCGCCATCTGCGGCCTGCAGCAGTTTCAGAATGATGTTCTCGACATCCTCGCCCACGTAGCCCGCTTCGGTCAGCGTCGTCGCGTCCACAATGGCAAAGGGTACATCGAGCATCTTCGCCATGGTCTGGGCCAGTAGCGTCTTGCCCGAGCCCGTCGGTCCCACCAGAAGGATATTCGACTTCGACAGCTCCACATCGTTCGAGCGTGTCTTGTTCATCTGGATGCGCTTGTAGTGGTTGTAGACCGCGACCGCCAGCTTCTTCTTCGTCTGCTCCTGCCCAATCACGTACTCATCGAGAAACGCTTTGACCTCCTGCGGCTTGGGCAGGTGGGCCGGGGCCGCGCCGGGCTGTGTTTCCGAGCGGTCGTCTTCAAGGATCGAGTTGCACACGGCAACACACTCATCGCAGATGTAGGCCCGCGGATAGTCCGACGGCGATGAGATCAACTTGGCGACGGCGTCTTGAGATTTATGGCAGAACGAGCAACGCAGCGATTCGTCTGTGCCCCGTGACGTTTTCATAAGTACGGCAACTCCTGAGGTCAGGACAACGGCCTTCCCTGTAAAGTTTACACCTGTTTCTCAGCCAAACCGGCGGGTGGGTTGACCAATGCTATACACCGAATTGGGTACGGAATTGGCCACCGAATTGCCTGCTGTAGAAAAGCCCGGACTATCTTTGTCCGGGCTCTTCTGCGTTGTGTAGTCAACAGGCTATGTGCGCGGCCGATCGATGATGTCGTCGATGATGCCGTACTCCTTCGACTGGGCGGCGGTCATAATGAAGTCGCGCTCCACATCGCGCTCAATCCGTTCCAGCGTCTGGCCCGTGCTCGCGCTCATCAGCTTATTGGTAATCTCGCGGATGCGCAGAATCTCGCGTGCGTGAATGTCGATGTCCGTCGCCTGCCCGCTCAATCCTCCCATGGAGGGCTGGTGAATCAGGATGCGCGAGTTAGGCAGGGCAAACCGCTTGCCCTTTTTGCCGGCCATCAGCAGAAACGCGCCCATGCTCGCCGCCTGCCCGATGCAGAACGTCACCACGTCGTTCTTGATGTACTGCATGGTGTCGTAGATGGCGAGCCCCGCTGTAATCGATCCGCCGGGCGAGTTGATATAGAGCTGAATGTCCTTCTCTGGGTCCTCGCCGCTCAGAAAGAGCATCTGCGCAATGATGACATTGGCGATGTTGTCGTCGATCGGCGTTCCCAGAAAAATGATGTTGTCGCGCAGCAGACGGCTGTAGATGTCGTAGGCGCGTTCGCCCCGACTCGTCTGCTCGATCACCATCGGTACCAGTCCCATAGCACTCTCTCTTTTCTCGGTTGTGCAGCAGGTGTTTGTTATCACGAAACCGGCCTCGAACGAACTACGAGGCCAGCTTTTCGTAGAGCACGTCTCCCGTCTTCTCGCGCCGCATCTGCTCGCGAATTCGATTTAGTCCACCGTCCTTCGCCAGCCGCTCACGCAGAGCGTCCAGCGGCTCACGCGACTGGATTGAGAGCATCAGCAGCTCGCGCTCCAGCTCGTTATCCTCGACGGTCACGTTCTCCGCGTCCGCAATCCGATCCAGAATCATCGAAGCCTTCACCTCGTTGATGGCCTGATCGCGCTGTGCCGCCCTCAGGCGGGCAAAATCCAGCTTGCGCATCTCGTCGGCTGACATGCCCTGCTGCGCCAGCGCGCGCAGTCCGCGGTCCAGCCGCGCTTCAATCTGCTGCTGCACGAACGCCTCGGGAACAGGGAACTGGTATTTCGTAATCAGCTCATCGAGCATCTTGTCTTTGGCCTGCGTCTCAAGCGCATTCTTCTTGCGGTCCGAGGCATATCCGCGCAACTTACCCTCGAAGTCCTCCCAGCTCTCGTAGTTGCCAAGCTGCTTGGCAAACTCCGCATCGCGCTCCGGGTAGGTCTTGCGCTTGATGCCCTTCACCGTCACGTCGTAACTCACGGTCTGGCCGGCCAGCCGCCGATCGCCAAAGTCTGCCGGATAATCCGCCTCGAACTTCAGCTCCTGGCCGGGCTTTGCTCCGCGCAGCGCCTCATTGAAGGCAGCCAGCGTATTCTTCCCGCCAATCTCGATCAGTGCATCCTCGCCTGTAATTGGTTCGGCCTTCGATGCGTTCTCGACGCCGTCGGCAGTCACAGTCTGGGCCAGGTCGCGGACCTCGCCGCGAAACTGGATCTCCGCCCAGTCGCCGTCTACCAATGCGCGCTCTTCCTCCACCGGCTCAACCGTAGCGTGGTGGTCGAGCACGCGATCCAGTTCATCCGCATACTCTGTATCAGTCAGCGCGACCTCGGGCTTCGTCACCGAAACCTTGTCGTAGCCTGCAATGTCGAACTCCGGGGCCACCTCGAACGCGGCCTTGAACTTCAGCGGCTGCCCATCGATAAGCTGCAGGTCCAGCAGTTGCGGCTCCGAGACCGGGCGCAGTTTACGCTCGTCGATGGCCTTGCGGAAACGTTCCGAGACCAGTCCCTCCAGCACTTCCTGACGGATGTCCTTGGCAAACTTCGAGCGGATCAGCGACTCCGGCACCTTGCCAGCACGGAAGCCCGGGATGCGCGCGAGCTTCTGGTAACGCTTCACCACGTTCTTGAACGCCTTCGAGACCTCATCGGCGTCGGCTTCCACTTCAATCTCGCGCGCCAACTCTGGGTTCAGCGCGGGAGCATGATGGTGTTCATGCTCGTGTTCATGGTCGTGGTGGTCGTGTGTGTGCGCTGCTTCAGACTGCGGTTCCGCAGTCGCGTGGGTATCTGTCATCTCAGTAGGGGTCAATGCCTTGCCTTCCAGCGGCGCTGAATCGATGCCGGCCCGCTGCCTTCACGGCACAACGGACGGTCTACGCCTCATTACTACTCTACGGGTCTTCGTTGTGGAGGGTCAAACCTGCGAGAGCCGCGCTTCAGAACTTCTGGTCGCCTGGCGTTTGCAGCGGAAAAATCTCCATCCTGATCTTCCACTGCACCGATTGCCCGGGACCGAGGACAGCCATCCCCGTATCTTCGTCCTTCGACCACTCCCGGCCAAACGGATCGTCGTAATTCATCATCGGATCAATGGAGACGAAATTCTCATCTGCGGGCGCATAGATGCGAATCGCCTTGATCGACGAACTCACCGCCGTAATCCGCAGCCCGTACTCGCCGCCCGGGTCGCGCAACTCCACCGAGGGGCCATTATCGAGCAGAGCCGGGCGCAGATGCACAAAGCAGTCGTCCAGAGCCAGCGTCTTCAGCGGCGTGCCCTCTGGTTTGGTGAAGTCATACGGCGTTCCCTGTACGGGCAGCAGCTTTCCGCTGGGCACTCCGGTGCGGTGATCGGGAATCTCGATGCGCACGCTGTTGGGCAGCCGCAGCGTCACCATCTGGCGATCTTTGCCCACAATGGCAAATCGTGGACGCCAGCCAATTCCCACCGGTTCAACCTCGTCTCCGGTATTGCGTACCACCACGTTCAATTCAAGGGCCCGCCCGCTCAGTTGCACCGTCGTGGTGATGTCTGTGTGCGAGACCCACTGGTCGTCGAATGTGCCCGCATGAAAGACCGCCTGCGTAGCGCCTCCGTCGGGCATCACATTGGTCTTCACTTCATTGGAGGGCAGCGACATCAGCAGTCCGCCGACGGCCATAGCGCCCACCGTCCCTTCGCGTTCGTGCCACGTATTGGGCAGGTCCAGCCGATGCCCGCGCCATACCGCCGTCACGGTGTCGCCATCTTCAGACCTGGAACCGGAGAGCCTGCCCGCCCACGGCACTTCAATCGCCCCGCCCACCGTCATTCCCGCACCCACCGCCCGCAACTGCTGTGCTGCCTCATCCAGCGGCGGAGAGGCTAGCAGATCCACTTCGCCACGGTCCGGCAGATATGCCTTAATCTGCAAAACATTCATCCCCGCACCCGGCAGCAATGTCGCCGAAACAAACTCCGGCCCGCTTCCGCCCGGCAGCGGCAAGCGTTGCAGCACCACCGCGTCCTGTCCTCCAGGACGTAGTCCGCTCTGGTCGCGCGGCTGGCTTGGGATGCCCCGTATCTCCGCCTTCAGCTTGGCAAAGTGCCCCTTCCTGTGTTCGTGCCATCCCACCGCCAGGCCGATGACCGCCAGCACCACCCCCACAATCGTCAGTGCCCCTGACCGTATAGTCGACTGCCATGCGCGGCTGCGCAGGCTCGCAAACTCTTTGCGCAACAAGGCCAGATACATCCTGCTCAGTCTAGGGTCTTCCAATCGCCACCTTGTCCATTCCTGCCCGTCGCAGCATACATCAAGCTCTTACACAGCGGGCTGGCCATGCCCGCCCATCTCACTACTACTATCATGGGAGAGAGTGACACGCTCCACCATACAGAGAACCCCCGCCGTTTTGAAGCAGCTCCACGAGGACATCTCCGCCTGCGAGCAATGCCCCCGCCTGCGCACCTACTGCCAGGGCATTGCCCGGACCAAACGCCGCGCCTATCAGGACCAGACGTACTGGGGCCGCCCGGTCTCCGGCTTCGGAGACCCAGCCGCCCGCATCCACATCCTCGGCCTTGCCCCCGGAGCACACGGCGCCAACCGCACCGGCCGCGTCTTCACCGGCGACGGTTCCGGCTACTTCATGTACCCCGTCCTCCACGACGTCGGCCTCGCCAACCAGCCCGAGGGCGTCTCGCAGGACGACGGCCTCAGGCTCCGCCACACCTGGATCTCCTCTGTCGTCCGCTGCGCCCCGCCCAACGACAAGCCCACGCCCCAGGAAATTCGCAACTGCGCACCGTTCCTCAAGCGCGAGATCGATTTGCTGTCCAAAGTCCGAGTCGTCGTCTGCCTGGGTAAGATCGCCTTCGACGGCTTCCTTGCCTATCTTCTCCACGCGGGCATCATTCATCGCAAGTCGGAATATCGCTTCGCCCACGCTGCCGAATACACCCTGCCCAACGGCATGCACATCCTGTGCAGCTATCACCCGTCGCTGCGCAACACCAACACCGGTCGGCTCGACCGCGCCATGTTCACCCAAATCTTCATTCGTGCCAAAGAACTTGCCGGCCTCGACACGCCGCAGGCCAACCTTCGGCCGGGTGCATGAATCCAACCTCCCAGAGAAAGCAATTTCCAGGTGAGGATGTCTCATATGAGCTCAAACAATTACTGGCTCGCTTTCGGCATTGGTGCAGTCGTTGGAGCTTCGGTTGCCCTTCTTTATGCTCCACAGTCCGGAGCGAAGACGCGCAAGCGTCTCCGCAAAGGCATCGAAGAAGCAGGCGACTATCTTGAAGAAGCAGGCGACTATCTCAAGTCGCAGGCCGAGCGGCTCGCCGACGAGGCACAAAAGGCTATCCGCAGCACGAAAGACCAGGTCGAGTCTGCCATGGACAAAGCCACTGACCTCGTCTCTGACACTGTGAAGTCGGCCAGAGCACTCGTCTAAAGTTACGCACTCATCACAAAATAAAGATGCCCGGCAGTTAGCCGGGCATCTTCTTGCCCACAGGCTGTGATTGCCGCTTACACGGCAGACAATGCCAGGCCCGCAACCTTGTCTTCGCCATCCGCCGTAATCGGCCGGTAGAACAGCGCGTTGTTCTCCAGGTAAACCTCCAGAAACGCAGGCCGCTGCGTAATGCCGCCGGCGATCAGCGCCTCCGAGAGTGGGTCTTCGACATACTTCTGCAACGCCCTCCGCAGAGGCCGCGCACCGTAAGTCCGGTCCGAAGCCGTCTTCTCGATGATCCAACGCTTCGCATCGTCGGTCACGGAGATCGTAATCGACTTGTGCACCAGGTTGACGTTCAGCTGCTGTACCAGCAGCTCCAGAATCTGCATCAGGTCGTGGTCCGACAGGGAAGTGAAGATGATAATCTCGTCCAGCCGGTTCAGAAACTCCGGGTTGAATGTGCGCTTCACCTCGCCGCGCACCAGCTCCTCCATCTTGTCCATCACCATATCTTCCTTCTCGCTCTGGAAGCCCAGCCCCTGCCGCTTCTGCAGGTGCTTCGCGCCAATGTTTGAAGTCATAATGATGATCGTGTTCTTGTAATCGACCGTGTTGCCCAGCCCGTCGGTCAACTGCCCGTCTTCAAAGACCTGCAACAACAGGTTGAAGACATCCGGGTGCGCCTTCTCGATCTCGTCCAGCAGCACCACGCAGTACGGATTGCGCTTCACGCGCTCCGTAAGCTGTCCGCCCTCTTCGTAGCCGACATATCCCGGAGGCGAGCCAATCAGTTTCGACACGGAGTGCTTCTCCATAAACTCCGACATGTCGAAGCGGATGAGCGCCTTCTCCGAGCCGAAGAGGAACTGCGCCAGCGTCCGTGCCATCTCCGTCTTGCCCACGCCCGTCGGTCCCAGAAACAGAAAGCTGCCGATCGGCCGCGCCGGATTCTTCAACCCCGCACGCGAGCGCCGAATCGCACGCGCCAGCGCAGAGATCGCCTTGTCCTGCGAGATCACGCGCTTGTGCAGCTCTTCTTCGACCCTCAGCAACCGCTGCGTCTCTTCTTCCTTGAGCGACGTAATCGGCACGCCAGTCCACCTGCTCACGACGTCCTCGATGTCCTCTCGCGTCACAATGCCCGCCGAAGAATCGTCCAGGTGATACTTGTCACGCAGAGCGCGCAGATTCTCGCGCTCTTTGCGCTCCTCGTCCGAATAGAATCGCGCCTTCTCGAACTCGTGGTTCGCAATCGCGTTCTCCATACGGTGCACGATGAACTTGATCCGCTTCTGCACCTCGGTCAGTTCCTCGGGCATCGAAGTCTGCCGCAGCTTCACGCGCGCGCCCGCCTCGTCGATCAGATCAATCGCCTTGTCGGGCAGGAAGCGGTCAGGAATATAGCGGCTCGAGTGTGCCACCGAGAAGCTGATTGCGTCGTCCGTATAGCTGACGGCGTGGAACTTCTCATACTTCTCCTTGATCCCCATAATGATTTTGACCGCGTCTTCTTCCGAAGGCGGCGGCACCTTCACCGCCTGAAAACGCCGTTCCAGCGACCGGTCCTTCTCAATCGACTTGCGATACTCCGCCGGAGTCGTTGCGCCGATGCACTGAATCTCGCCGCGGCTCAACGCAGGCTTCAGGATGTTCGCCGCATCGAGCGAGCCTTCCGCCGAGCCAGCGCCCACCAGCGTGTGCAGCTCATCGATGAACACAATGGCGTTCTGGTTCTCCATCAGCTCTTTCATGATGGTCTTCAACCGCTCTTCAAACTGCCCGCGATACTTCGTTCCGGCAACGATCAGCGAAAGGTCGAGCGCCAGCACGCGCTTATCAGCCAGAAAGCTCGGCACCTCGCCGTCGGCAATCTTCTGCGCCAGTCCTTCGACAATCGCAGTCTTGCCTACGCCCGGCTCGCCAATCAGCACAGGGTTGTTCTTCGTGCGGCGGCACAGGATCTGAATCACGCGGTCCACTTCTGCATCCCGTCCCACCAGCGGATCAAGCTGCTGGTCCATCGCCGACTGCGTCAAGTCACGTGAAAATTCGGACAGCATACTCTGCTCTCCGCGCTGACTCTTATTACCCTGTGACGTTGGCGCCTTCTCCTGCGTTGTCCGCTGCAACTCCTCGCGGATGGCCGGCAGCCGCAGCCCGCGCTCCTGCAGTATCTCCGCCGCGAAGCACTTCTCCTCGCGCAGCAGACCAAGCAGCAGATGTTCCGTTCCGATATGTTTGTGCGAGAGCCGCTCGGCCTCTTCAGCCGCATACGCCAGCACACGCTTGCACTCATTCGAGAGCGGCAGGTCGACCGAAGTCGAAACCTTCTCCCGAATCGTAGTATGTCCTTCAATCTGTTTTCGAATCGATTCCACCGACGCATGACTCCGCAAAAAGCGGTTCGTCAGCGCCTTGTCCTCCCGCAGTAGCCCCAGCAACAGGTGCTCTGTCTCGATGTACGGCGAACCGAACTGACTCGCCTCATACCGAGCAAAGAAGATCACCCGCCGCGCCTTCTCTGTATAGCGTTCGAACATGTTCCCCCTTCAAGCCCCGCCGTCCGCGGCCCGTAGCCGCCTGACGCCGTTGGTGCCCTTGCCGTCCTCGTGCCGGCTGCTCACGAAAACACTTCAGACCGCCCCAAGTTGCGAACAGCCCGTACTTCTGCTGCTAGTGTAGCCTCCAGCGCAACTCCCGGGAAAATCCCTCGAAAGTTATGCATACCCTAGCATCTTTTTAGATGATCGCTGTGCATAATTGGCACCAAACTTGATGCAGCGCCTTGAAAGCTATAGGAATTGCATACCCCAAACGACGTCATCTCGACCGGAGCCGCGCAGTTTTATCGCACGGTGGAGCGGAGAGGCCCATGTATTTCCCCTGGCGCGCCGCTGAAAGCTAGCGAGACACCTCATCCAGCCGCCCATCCCGCAGCCTCAACACCCGTCCGCATCGCCCTGCAAATTCAAGGCTATGCGTCACAATCACGCTGGTCAGCCCATGCGCCAGGTGCAGCCGCTGGATCAGCGAGAACACCGCCTCCGCCGTCTTCCCGTCCAGGTCGCCCGTCGGCTCGTCCGCCAGCAGGATTCCCGGCTCCGTCACCAGCGCCCGCGCCAGCGAAACCCGCTGCTGCTCGCCTCCGCTCAACTCGCCCGACCGATGCTCCGACCGCTCCGCCAGCCCTACCTCGCCCAGCCAGGTCCGCGCCCGCTCCAGCGCCGAGCTGCGCCCCATCCCCCGAGCCAGCAGCGGCATGGCCACGTTCTCCGCCGCCGTAAACTCCGGCAGCAGGTAATGAAATTGCCAGACGTACCCAACATCCCGGTTACGAAAGTCTGCCGCCTGCTTCAGCGTCAGCCTGCTCACGCACAGGTCCCGGCACCACACCTCGCCCGCCGTAGGCTTATCCAACGCCGCCAGCAGATGCAGCAGGGAACTCTTGCCCGCGCCGCTCTCCCCCACAATCGCCACCATCTCCCCGGCATGAATCGCCAGGTCGAGCCCGCGAAAAAGCTCCAGCGCACCCCCACCCGCCGAAACCGGCGCATACGCCTTCGTCAACCCAACCGCGCGCATCACCACCGCCTGCCCGGCGGCCGACAGTGGCTCAAGCGATCCTTCGTACTTCAGCAGCGGCTCCATCGACTCACTCATACCGCAGCGCCTCCGCTGGCAGCACCTTCGCCGCGCTCCTGCTCGGATAAACCGTAGCCAGCAGACTCACCCCCAGCGACACCGCCGTCACAATCACCGCGTCCCTCACCCTCGGCGCGAACGGCAGATAATCAATCGAGTAGACCTCCGCGTTTAGGTGAATAAACCGGTAGTGCCCGCCAGCCCAACTCAGCACATATCCGGCAATCAACCCAATCACCGTCCCGATGATGCTGATCAGCAACCCCTGCATCAGAAATATCCGCCGCACCTGTTCCGCCCGCACGCCAAAGCTCATCATCACGGCAATGTCTTTCGTCTTCTCCATCACCATCATGGTCAGGGCAATCAGAATATTCAGGGCCGCCACCGCGACAATCAGCGCCAGCACGATGAACGTCACCACGCGC